>CAIWAJ010000154.1:0-3381 GCA_903910565.1 uncultured Rhodospirillales bacterium | reverse complement strand
GTCGACGATGGTGACGGCGCCCATGTTGGCGGCGTAGGTGGCGGGCTGGTCCTTGAGGTTGACCAGGCGGTCGAGGGAGAATTTTACATCTTCCGCCGTCATCGGCGAGCCGTCCCAGAATTTGACGCCGGGGCGGAGCGTGAAGCGCCAGGTCTTGCCGCCATCGGTGGTGGCCCAGGCGGTGGCGAGGGCGGGGCGGATGGTGACGAGATCGTTGGTGCCGAGGGTGACCAGCGTTTCGTAGACGGCGCCATGGGTGAGCGGGGGGGTGAGGTCGGCCGAGCGGGCGGTGTCGTAGTTGCGGCCGTCGGAGATATCGAGGCCGACGACGAGGGTGGTCTTCTTCTGCGCCAAGGCGGGGGTGGCGAGGAGGGGGGCGGCGAGGAGGGCGAGAGCAAGAGTGCGGCGGCGCATGGCGTGTTCCTTCCCGGGATTTGGGGCGAGCCTAGGGGGATTTTGGCTTGCGTCCAAGCGCGTCGTTGCGGCGGCTTGGTGCCGGGTGTAGCGCTGGGAAAAGGGAGGGCGTCCGATGGCTTATGCAGTCAATGACGGGGTTCGCATCCACTACAGCGTCGAGGGCGATGGGCCGCCGCTGGTGTTGCAGCACGGGTTCCTGCAGTCGATCGCGGATTGGCATGAGGCCGGCGTGGTGGCGGCGCTCAGGGGGCGGTTCCGGCTGGTGATGCTGGATGCGCGGGGGCATGGCGGCAGCGACACGCCGCATGACGAGGCGGCTTATACCATCGACAAGCGGGTGGGCGACGTGTGCGCCGTGCTCGATGCCGAGGGGATCGGGCGGGCGCCGTTCTGGGGCTACTCGATGGGCGGGTATTACGCCTATGCGATGGGCGTTTTCGCGCCGGAGCGAGTGAGCGCGCTGATCATCGGCGGGCAGCACCCGTTCGACCGGGTGCGCTCGGGGATGCGCCTTGTGATCGAGGCGGCGATGAAGGACGGGCCGGACGCGGTGGTGGAGGCGATCCGCCCCTTCGCCGGGCTGATGCCGCCGGGGTTCACCGCGGGGCTGCGGGCCGGCGATCACGCCGCCTTCGCCGCGATGTCCTTCGATGAGGCGGGGATCGCGGAGGGGCTGGCGACGATGGCGATCCCGACGCTGCTCTATTGCGGCGATGCCGACGTGGTCTATGCGCAGAACGCCGAGGCGGCACGGCTGATCCCGGGGGCACGGTTCGTCACGCTGCCGGGGGTGTCGCACATGGAGGCGTTCTATCAGGCCGATGTGGTGGTGGCGGAGGTGATCCGCTTTCTCAGCGGCTAATCCCCGGCTGCCGCCGCGACGGGCGGGCGGACATGCGGGCGCATGACGAACAGCAGCAGCAGCGAGGGGAGGACGACGAAAGCCATCATCCTGAAATCATTGCTGTAGGCGATGATCTGGGCCTGGCGGTTGATCATGGAGTCCAGCAGCGCGGCGCCATGGGTGGTCGCGGGATCGAGCAGGTGGGTCACGGCGTCATTGGCCTGCAAGGCGCGGTCGAACGGGGTGATGTTAGCGCCGATATCGGCGTGGGAGACCTGGGTGTTGCGCACCAGCATCACCGAGGTGACGGAGACGCCAACCGCCTGGCCGATGCTGCGGCAGAGGGATTGCAGCGAGGTGGAATAGGGCCGCAGCGAGGGCGGCAAGGTGGTGAAGGCCATCACCGTCATCGGGTTGAACACGAAGCCGATGGCGAAGCCCTGGCAGGCCAAAGTGAGCATCATGCGGGTTTGCGAGACGTCCGGCGTCCAGTCGCTCATCGAGTTGAAGCCGGCGCCGAGGATGAGCAGGCCGATCGCCATCAGCTTGCGGTGGCCGACGCGATCGGACAGGCGACTGGCGAGTTGCATGCCGATGATGGTGCCGAAACCGCGTGGGGCCATGGACATGCCCGCGGTTTCCACAGGGTAGCCGGCCAGGGTTTCGAGATAGGGTGCCATCAGCGAGGAACTGGCGAGCAGCAGCGTGGCGGTGAAGAACACCATGGTGACGCCGCAGACGAAGTTGCGGTCCTTGAACAGCCCGGGCGGCAGGAAGGGCCGCTCGGCGGTGAACATGTGGACGACGAAAAGGTAGAGCCCGAGACAGGCCAGCACCGCCTCGACCAGGATTTCGCGCGACGAGAACCAGTCCTGGTTTTCCCCGCGATCGAGCATGAGTTGCAGCGCCGCGACCCCGGTGGCGAGCACGATGAAGCCGATCCAGTCGAACTTCATCTCGGCCCGCGGGGTGGCCTTGGGGAGAAAGACGATAAGGCCGATCACCGCGAGGATGCCGAAGGGCAAATTGACGTAGAAGACGTAGCGCCAGTTGAACATCTCGGTGAGGTAGCCACCGAGTGTGGGGCCGGTGATCGGGCCGACCATCACCCCCATGCCGAAAATCGCCATCGCCTGGGCGCGCTTCTCGAAGGGGTAGATGTCCAACATGGTCGCCTGGCTCAGCGGCACCAAGGCGGCGCCGCACATGCCCTGGAGGAAGCGGAAGCACACCATCTGCTCCAGCGAGTCCGCCATGCCGCACAGCATGGAAGCCATCACGAAGCCGCTCATGCAGGCGACATGTAGGTTCTTGCGGCCGAAACGCTGCGCCATCCAGCCCACCGGGGCGGTCATGATGGCGGCGGCGATGACGTAGGAGGTCAGCACCCAGGTGATCTCGTCGGCGCTGGTGGAGAGCGAGCCCTGCATATAGGGCAGCGAGACGTTGGCCACCGAGGTATCGAGCGCCTGCATGAGGTTGCCCATCATGACGCAGACGGTAATCAGCGTGCGGTTGGAGACCTTGGGGGCGATGGACATTCCCTGGCGACGATTCTCGCGATCGTTGAGTTGTGACGGAGTGTGACGGTTTCGTGGCGCCGCCGCCAGGGGGTTAGACGGTGGGGGCTACGGTCGCGAGCGTATGCTGCCGCATCAGGCGCTTGGTGGTGGCAAGCGCGGTGCCGGGGAGTGCTGCCAGTTCGGTGGCGGTGCGGATGGCGGCCGGCAGCAGGGAATCGGCGTCCTCGACGCTGTCGAGATAGCCGGCGGTGACGGCGCTCTCGGGGTCGTAGAGATGGGCCAGGATGGACGCCTTGGTGAGCGCACGGGGTTCGAGCCGCGCCTTGAGGAGTTCCACCGCGAAAATCGGCAGCGACATGCCGATCGCCGTCTCATTGGCGCCGATCTTGAAGGCGCCCCTGGTGCCGATGCGGATGTCGCAGGCCAGCAGCAGGAACACGCCCATGGCGACGCAATGCCCGGTGCAGGCGGCCACCACCGGCATGGGGAAGCCGTAGAGCCGCATGGCGAGGCGGCCGCCGGATTTCACCAGTTCGGTTACCTCCGCGCGCGGGCTGGCGGCCATCATCTTGAGGTCAAACCCGCCAGAAAAGCGCT
>CAIWAJ010000153.1:0-16242 GCA_903910565.1 uncultured Rhodospirillales bacterium | reverse complement strand
CCGAGATGTCCCCGAAGAGCGCATCCAGCATGGCAAGCAGAATCCGACCGATCGCTTGCGCGACGGCGGACGCGGCGTCCATTGCGGGGGCGGTGGGGGATGACATGAGCGCTCCTGGGGTGATTTGGGGAATATAGGGGTTTTTGCGCGGATAATCAAGGTATTTGATCGTTATAAATCGTTATTTTCCTATATTTTAGCGTTTCCCGGACCACTGGCCTCTTTCGTTCGCTCGTTCGGGGCTTTGCACGGGGGGATGCCAGAAATGCCTGCCTCGTCCACACATCGAGCAGACCGTGTGGAAACTCTGCTGCGCGGAGGAGGTGAGGCGAGAGTGCGCTCCGTGGACGCTGGGCAATGCGTGGACTCGCCCGGCGGCGTACGCCAACGGCATCGAAGAGCGCTATCGCGGATCGATGGCGATCCGCTGTCGCTCCCGTCGCCGCTCTCGTCGCCGGTCCGGCCCGCTTCGCGTCAGGTTTTTTTTGGTTCTTTGTGTTCACAAAAAGAACGCCCTTCCCTTACCCCCGCAGGTGACAAGCCACCATATGCCCCTCGCCGGACTGCCGCAGCACGGGCGCCTCGGTTTTGCAGCGGGCTTCGGCGATGCGGCAGCGGGTGTGGAAGTGGCAGCCGGTGGGTGGGTTGATGGGGTTGGGGACGTCGCCGGTGAGGGGGATGCGGCGGCGTTTTACTTTGGGGTCGGGGATGGGGACGGCGGAGAGCAGGGCTTCGGTGTAGGGGTGTAGCGGGTTGTCGTAGAGGTCGCGCGCGCGGGCGATTTCGACGATGCGGCCGAGGTACATGACGGCCACGCGGTCGGAGATGTGTTCCACCACTGAGAGGTCATGCGCGATGAAGAGGTAGGTGAGGCCGAATTTCTCCTGGAGGTCTTCGAGGAGGTTGATGACCTGGGCCTGGATCGAGACGTCGAGTGCCGAGACCGGTTCGTCGCAGACGATGAGTTTGGGCTCGACGGCGAGGGCGCGGGCGATGCCGATGCGCTGGCGCTGGCCGCCGGAGAATTCGTGGGGGAAGCGGCGCATGTGGTCGGGGCGCATGCCGACGGTTTCCAGCAGATCCACCACGCGGGCCTCGATGGCGGCGCGGGATTTGGCGAGGCCGTGGATGATGAGCGCCTCGCCGATGATGCCGCCGACGGTGTGGCGCGGATTGAGGGAGGCGAAAGGGTCCTGGAAGATGATTTGCAGGTCTCGCCGCAGGGCGCGCTGGGCCTCGCCTTCGAGGTGGGTGACGTCGCGGCCCTGGAAATGGATTTCGCCGGAGCTGGGCTCGATGAGGCGGAGGATGCAGCGGCCGGTGGTGGATTTGCCGCAGCCGGATTCGCCGACCAGGCCGACGGTCTCGCCCTCGGCGATGTCGAGGCTCACGCCATCCACCGCGTGCACGCGCGCGACCTCGCGGCCGAGAATGCCGCCCTTGATGGGGAAGTGCTTCTTGAGGTTGCGAACGGATAGCAGGGGCGGCATCGCTGACTCGCTCATGGGAGTTTGGGCACGCAAAGCAAGGGTGTTCTTTTTGTGAACAAAAAGAACCAAAAAAACTTTTTGATCAATTCGTTGCCGTTGGCTTGCTTCCCCGGATGGTCGGGAGCGGTACGCACCAAAGGAATAAAAGTTTTTTGCTTCTTTTTTTCAAAAAAGCAGCGCTTGCCTTCCCGCTCAACCAACTTCCCGCTCATAGGATGCATGCCACCTTGTGCCCCGGCGCCGCCTCGATGAGTGGCGGCTCGGCGGCGCGGCAGTCGGCGGTGGCGAATTTGCAGCGATCGGCGAAGCGGCAGCCGGGCGGGGGGTGGAGCAGGTTGGGCACGCTGCCGGGGATTTGTTCGAGGCGCGCGCGGGTGGCGGCGTGGGCGTCGACGCGGGGGATGGAGCGGATGAGGCCCTGGGTGTAGGGGTGGCGGGGATTGCCGAAGAGCTCCTCGACCGGGGCTTCCTCGACGACCTTGCCGGCATACATGACCGCGACGCGCTGGGCGTTTTCGGCGACGACGCCCATGGCGTGGGTGATGAGCATCACCGCCATGCCGAAGCGCTCCTTCATGTCGGCGAGGAGGTCGAGGATTTGTGCCTGGATGGTGACGTCGAGCGCGGTGGTGGGTTCGTCGGCGATGAGGAGTTGCGGTTTGCAGGCGAGTGCCATGGCGATCATGGCGCGCTGGCGCATGCCGCCGGAGAACTGGTGCGGGTAGTCGTGCACGCGCTTGGCGGGATTGGGGATCTGCACCAGCTTGAGCATTTCGACGGCGTGGTCGATCGCGGTTTTGCGGGAGAGGCCTTCATGGGTGCGCAGCGATTCCGCGATCTGCTCGCCGATCGTGTAGACCGGGTTGAGCGAGGTCATCGGCTCCTGGAAGACCATGGCGATTTCGCGGGCGCGGATTTTGTCCATCTCCGCGGGGGCGAGGGGGATGAGGTCGCGGCCCTTCCAGAGGATCTGGCCGCCGGCGAACTGGCCGGGCGGCATGTCGATGAGCTTGAGGACGGAGCGGGCGGTGACGGTTTTGCCGCAGCCGGATTCGCCGACCACGGCGAGGGTTTCGCCGGCGGCGATGGCGAGGGACACGCCATCGACGGCTCGGACCAGGCCGTCATCGGTGCGGAACCAGGTTTTGAGGTCGCGGATATCGAGCAGTGGTTCGGCCATGCGGCTTCTCCTACAGCACGCGGCGCGGGTCGAGCGCGTCGCGCAGCCCGTCACCGACGAAATTGATGGAGAGCACGGCGAGGAATATCAGCGAGCCCGGGAAGAGCGCCCAGTAGGCGGCGACGTCCAGGTAGTCCTTGGCGTCGAACAGCACGCGGCCCCAGGTGGGGATATCCGGCGGGAAGCCGAGGCCGAGGAAGGAGAGGGTGGATTCGGCGATGATGGCGTTGGCGACGTCAATGGTGCCGGCGACGATGACCGGGCCGAGCGCGTTGGGCAGGATGTGGCGGATGACGAGGCGCAGGCGGGAGGCGCCGAGGGCGCGGGCGGCCTCGACGAACTCCTTCTCGCGGATGGAGAGGAACTGGGCGCGCACCAGGCGGGCGACGGGCATCCAGCGCAGGCCGCCGATGACGGCGACGACGAGGATGAAGACGCCGCCTTCCGGGCCGAGCGCGGATTTCAGGGTCTCGCGGAAGAGGTAGATGATCAGCAGCAGCAAGGGGAGCTGGGGCAGCGAGAGGAAGAGGTCGGCCAGCCACATCAGGAAGGCATCCACCCGGCCGCGCGACATGCCGGCGGTGGCGCCGACGAGGATGCCGACCAGGGCGGCGACGATCATGGCGGCGAGGCCGACGGCGAGCGAAATACGGCCGCCATACATCAGGCGGGCGAGGATGTCCTGGCCGAGATCGTCGGTGCCGAAGGGGTGGTCGAGCGAGGGGGGCTTGAGCTGGGCGGCGAAATCGATGTCGTTGATCGCGAGGCGCCACAGCAGCGGCCCGACCAGCACGGAGAGCACCAGCAGCGTCAGCACCACCAGGCTCGCCAAAGCGAGGCGATGCTTGCGGAAGCGGCGCCAGGCATCGCGCGCCGGCGAATAGGCGGGCGCGGGCTTGGCGGTGTCGGCCATGTCAGCGGAAGGCGATGCGGGGGTCGAGCCAGCCATACAATATATCTGCCAGGAGGTTGAAGAACACGACGAGGCACGAGAAGACGAAGGTGACGCCCATGATCACCGGCGTGTCGTTGGCGAGCATCGCGGAGATCAGCAGCGAACCGATGCCGGGGACGCGGAAGATCTGCTCGGTGACGATGGCGCCGCCGAAGACGATGGGCATTTGCAGCGCCACCAGGGTGACGACCGGGATCAGCGCGTTGCGCACGACATGGAGCACCAGCACCTTGCGCTCGCCGATGCCCTTGGAGCGGGCGGTGGTCACGTAGTCGAGCTTGATCACCTCGAGCACGGAGGAGCGCACGTAGCGCACCAGCGAGGCGCCCTGGAACAGGCCGAGCACGGTGACCGGCATGATGGACTGGCGGACATAGGCCCAGACCCAGGCCCAGCCGGTGCCGCGGATTTCGGTGGTGAAGACGAAGGGCAGCCAGTCCAGATTCACCGAGAACACCAGGATCAGCAGCAGCCCGGTGAAGAAGGTGGGGAGCGAGAAGCCGATGAAGGCGAAGGTGTTGGCGATCTGGTCGAACAGCGAATAGGGCTTGGCCGCGGCGAGCACGCCGACGGGGATGGCGATCAGGATCGCAAGCACCTGCGAGGCGCCGATCACTGCGATGGTGGTGGGCAGGCGCTGCAGGATCAGCGTGTCGACGTTCACCCGGCTGACGAAGGAGAACCCCCAGTCGCCGTGCAGCATCGCCAGCAGCCAGCGGATGTAGCGCAGGTAGACCGGGTCATCGAGCCCGAACTGGGCGCGAAGCGCGAGGCGCACCTCGGCGGGCACGTTGGGGTTGGTCACCAGCTCGCCGAACGGATCGCCGGGCGCCAGGGCCAGCACGGTGAACAGCACGAGGCTGATCCCGAACAGGCTGGGGATGGCAATCAGCAGGCGGCGGAGGAGGAAGTCGATGGACAATGGGCTCTCCGACCAGTCAATGCGGCGCGACGGGTACGGCAACCGGCCGCACCCGCCCTTCAATCACGCGTCGCTCGCCGCCATCAGGCGGTCTTGAACCAGTCGTGGTAGTCCCAGAAGTTGCTGTCCCAGCCGCTGGGGTTGCATTGCAGCTGGTTGTTCACCGCGGAGACGCCGGCGCGTGCGATGACGCCGACCACCGCGCGGTCGCGCACCACGATGTTGTTCAGCTCGATATACATCGCCGCGCGCTTGACGGGGTCGAGCTCTTTCTCGGCGGTGTCGTAGAGGTCGTCCCAGGCCTTGTTGCGGTAGCGGGTGATGTTGCGGCCCTGCCACTTATTGTCCTTCTGGCAGACCTCGCGCGACAGGTAGGACTGCATCCACACGCCGGGATCGGGGAAGGAGGGGCCGGTGGTGTACATCTGCAGGTCGGTGTAGAAATGCGGGTAGGTATCGGGGTTCGCCACGTCCGACGAGAAGAACACCGAGGCGGTGACCGACTTGATCTCGATCTCGATGCCGGCCTTCTGGCAGGCCTGCTTGATGATCGCCTGGGTCTTCTGGCGCGGCTGGTTGATCGAGGTCTGGAAGACGAATTTGAGCTTCTTGCCGCCCTTTTCGCGAATGCCGTCGGCGCCCTTCTTCCAGCCGGCCTTCTCCAACAGATCCATCGCCGCATCGACATTGAACGTGTCGGTGATCGCCTTCGAGCGGAAGGCGGGCGGGTTGAACAGGTAGTTGGCGGTGGCGATCCCGGTGCGGCCGTAGATGTATTTCTGCACCGAATCCCGGTCGATCAGCAGGGCCAGCGCGTCACGCACCGCCTTGTCGGACAAGGTGGGGTGGACGGTCTTGACGCTGGAGCGCTCGCCGTCGACCTCGGTCCAGGGGTCGGTGGTGTTGAACTGGACGTGCTCGATGGAGCCGGATTCGTTGATGTGGACGCGGCCCTTGCCGCCCTTCTCGAGGCGCATCAGCACCTCGTCCTCCACCTGCATGTTCCAGGCGAAATCATACTCGCCGGTCTGCAACACGGCGCGCGCGGCCGACACCGCGTCGCCGCCGCCCTTCAGCTCGAAGCTGTCGAAGAACGGCCGGTTGGGCATGTGGTAGTTCGGGTTGAGATCGCCGGTCAGCAGATCGCCCGGCTTGAACTCCTTGAAGATGTAGGGGCCGGTGCCGACCGGCTTGAGATTGGTCGGCGCCTCGCGGGACTTGGCGCCGGCGAAATCCTTGAACAAATGCTTGGGGACGATGAGCCCGTTCACCCCGATAAAGGCGTCGGCCCAGAAGGGCTTGGAGACGGGGAAGATGACCTTCACGGTGTACTGGTCGATTTTTTCGACCTGAACGTCCTTGTAGCTGCCGGAGGTGACGGCGGCGGTCGCCGGATCGCGGGCGTATTCCCAGTTGAACACCACGTCATCGGCGGTGAAGGGCATGCCGTCGTGGAACTTCACGCCCTGCTTGAGCTTCCAGGTGACCGACTTGCCGTCGGCGGCGAGCCCGCCATTGGCCTTCGTGGGGATTTCGGCGGCGAGAATGGGGATCAGGTTGCCCTCGGGGTCCCAGCTCGCCAGCGGCTCGTAGAACACGCGCGAGCCGTCCTGGTCCTTGGTGCCGGTGGCGAAGTGGGGGTTCAGCAGGGTCGGGCCCTGCCACCACAGCACCTTGAGCGGCCCGCCGCCGCCGCGCTTGGTCGGCTTGTAGACGACGTTGGCGGCCTGGGCGACGCCGGCATGCATCAGCAACTGCCCGGCCACCGGCGCGGTGAGGCCAACCGTCAGCAACCGCTCGATGAAGCTACGGCGGCTCAGCCGGCCATCCTTCACAGCGGCGATCAGGCCGCGAAGCTCGTTTTCTTTCATCAGAAGCCCCTGTTACTTTGTGTTGCTGACTTCCCGATTTATGGAAGTCAGCCATGCGTCAGGGGCATATTGTGGCGGTCCGCGACAGGGGCGTCAACGGCTTGTCACATCGCCAGCACGGAAATTGGGGGTCGAATTAAGCAAGCGCTTCTTTTTTGAAAAAAAGAAGCAAAAAACTTTCATCGACTTGGTGGTACCGCTTCCCACCATCCTGGGAGGCAAGCCAACGGAAACGAAGTACGAAAAAGTTTTTTTGGTTCTTTTTGTTCACAAAAAGAACCGCTTCCTGTCCCTTGCGAGGTGCCCTCACCGCCGGGCGTAAATGGCCGAATTGCCGCTGTGTTCGAGCACCTCGACCGACTCCACCCAGACCCGCCCGCCAGTCTGCTCGCGGATGAACACCTGCGTGTGGTCGAACACGTAGCGCGCGGTTGCCTCGCAGCCCACCGCGGGCAGCACCCGCAGGTCGATCAGCCCGATTTCGGCGAGGTGGCGGAATTCATCGAGCTTGGGGTCGTCGTCGGCCACCAGGGTGGTGTGGTCGAACATCTCGTGCAGCCAGGCGCGGATCGGCTTGAGGCCGCCGAAATCGAAGCACCAGTTGCGCTCGTCGAGCGCGTGGCTGGCGAAGACGAAGCGGAAGGACAGCGCGTAGCCGTGCAACAGGCTGCAATGCGAATGGGTCGCCCGCCACTGGCGGAAGCAGCAGGAAAGGCCTTCGTTGTGGCCATAGGTCTTGGTCGAGCGATAGACGGCCCGCGCAACGGCGGGGGCGTCGGGCAGCGGCTCGGACTCCAGAACAAAGTGATCCATCGATCCCTCTCCTCGCCTGCTCAGAGGCCACCGCGTTCCAGCGATTGGCATTCCCCGAGAAATTCGGCTTTCAGCGCCTTGTCGGTCAGCATATCGCCATAGAACGCGGTACTCACCATCCGGCTCTTATGCGAGGCGCGGACCCCGCGATGCGTTTTGCACATATGTACCGCGCTGATCCGCACGCCGAGCGCGGCGGGGGCGGTATTCTCCATCAGGTACTGGCCGATCTGACCGATCAGCTCCTCCTGCACCTGCGGCCGGCTGGCGAAGTGGTCGACGATCCGATCGTATTTCGACAAGCCGATGATCTTGCCGCCGGGGCCAGGCAGCACGCCGATATAGGCCTCGCCGTAGATCGGCATCATGTGGTGGGCGCAGGTGGAGCGTACCTGGATCGGCCCGGTGACGATGAGGCCGCCGACGGTGGGGGCGGCGTCGAAATCGGTCAGCCGCGGCGGCTGGGTGTAGCGGCCGGCGAACACCTCCTCCACGTACATCTTGGCGACACGGCGCGGCGTCTCGCGCATATGCTGGTCCGTGCGGTGGGAGATCTGGAGGATGGTGAAGAGTTCCTCGAGTTTCCCCGCGGCGGCGTCGATCATGACCGCGCGTTCCGCGGCGGAGAGCGGCGTGGCCAGGCTCTCATTGCAGCGGCAGGGGCGTCCGAGACGGTGGATGCTTGTGCTCATGGCGTCGTCCTGAGAATAGGCCGTCAGGGAACAGGAGGTTTTGTTCAGGAAGTGTTAATTTTCGGTGCGTAATCCGCGATTTCTCGTTCCAGGGGCTATCCCGGAAATTGAGACAAATCGGTAGATAATCGTTAACCTGGAAATAACATTGCGTCGCAGATTGTCCCGTCACCATAATTGGAGACGCTTCATGAACGTGTTCCTCACGCGACGGGCCTTCGCCATGGCGCTCGGTGCGGCTGGTATCGGTGCAATGGCCCGCCCCGCGGCCGCTGGCGCGCTTCCGGCCCCGTCCGGCAAGGTGATTCTCACCATCACCGGCAATATCAACGCGAAGAACGCCGACGGTTCGGCGGCCTTTGATCGCGAAATGCTCGAGGCGATCAGCCATGACGCGTTCAGCACGACGACCCCCTGGCACAAGGGCGAGGTCAAGTTCGAAGGTGTCGCGCTCGACAAGCTGATGAAGGCCGTCGGCGCCAGCGGCGACCACATCACCGCCTTCGCCCTCAATGACTACAGCACG
This sequence comes from uncultured Rhodospirillales bacterium, assembly GCA_903910565.1. Taxonomy (GTDB): domain Bacteria; phylum Pseudomonadota; class Alphaproteobacteria; order Acetobacterales; family Acetobacteraceae; genus CAIYPH01. The sequence continues at coordinate 7,793 of CAIWAJ010000153.1, read as the reverse complement.
GACATCCCGATCGAGGATTTCGCCCGCTACAACGTCATCCTCGCCCTCAAGCGCGATGGCGAATACATGCCGGTGAAGGACAAGGGGCCGCTGTTCATCGTCTATCCCTATGACAGCGCGTCCGAGCTGAAGGCCCAGAAATACTACAGCCGGTCCGCGTGGCAGGTCAGCCGCATCGTCGTGAAGTAATACAGCGGCAGCGGCGAAGCGGACAATGAGCAAACGGGCCGGCAAGGGTATGGAACCGCGTGAGGACCGGGCGGGGCGGTGGATCGCCACCGGTGCGGTGAAATTCGCGCTGCTGGCCCTGCTACTCGCGCTCTCGGCCGCCGCCGCGGTCACGTCCTTTGATATCGTCCGGCGGCAGACGGCGCTCGACCGGGTGTCGCGCTACAACGTGGCCTGGCTGGCCGGCCAGGCGACCACCGAGCTGGCCCGCCTGCAGGAGCGCCTGTGCGCCTTTGCCGTGCCGGGCAGCGGGGTCGACCAGGAGGATGTGCAGCTCCGCCTGGATATCATGAAGAACCGGCTTGCCTTGTTGCAGTCGGGCGAGGCCGGCCAATTGTTCGGCAGCAACCCCGAACTTTCCGCCATTGTCTCGGCGCTCGCCTCCGCGCTCGAGCGGGCGGAACCGATCGTTGAGCGGCTGGACCGGCGCGGCTCGGTAATGGCGGTGCTGCAGTTGCTGGAGCCGCTGGCGCCGCGCCTCTCCCTGCTCGCCGCGGCGGCCAACCAGCGGAGCGGCAACCAGGTCGCCGACGATCAACGCGAACTCGGCCGCCTGCACTGGATGTTCGCCGGCCTGCTGGCCTGTGTGATGCTCACCGCGGTGGCGCTGCTGCTGATCATGATGCGGCTGCAAACCGTCTACAGCGCCCGCATGCGGGTGGCCAAGGAGGCCGCCGAGGCCGCCAATCGGGCGAAATCGCAGTTCCTCGCCAATATGAGCCACGAAATCCGCACCCCGCTCAACGGGATGCTCGGCATGGTCGATCTCGTGATGCGCGGCACGCTGAGCGCCGAGCAGCGGCGCTTCGCCGGGATCGCGCTGCGCTCCGGTTCGGCGCTGCTTGACCTGATCTCCGGGATTCTCGATTTCTCGAAGATCGAAGCGGGACGGGTGGAACTCGAAAAGGCCTCGGTCGACGTGCGCGCGATCGTCGAGGATACGCTGACGATGTTCGCCGATCAGGCGGCGGCGAAGAACATCGCGATGCGCACCGACATCGACCCCGATCTCAGCGAACGCTTCATCGGCGATGGCGGGCGTCTGCGCCAGGTGCTGACCAACCTGCTGAGCAACGCCATCAAATTCACCCCCGATGGCTCGGTCGGCATCGCGGTGCGCCGTATGTCCACCGGCCCCGACGGCGTCCGGCTGCGCTTCGAGATCAACGACACCGGCATCGGCATTTCGCGCGAGCGGCAGGCGGCGATTTTCGACATGTTCTCCCAGGCCGACGGCTCGACCACCCGCCGCTTCGGTGGCACCGGGCTCGGTCTGTCGATCGCGCGTGAACTGGTCACCCTCATGAATGGCCAGATCGGCGTGTCGAGCGAGCATGGCGTCGGCTCGGTATTCTGGTTCTCGATCGTCCTGCCGGTCGACGAGGCGGCGATGGACAGCGTGGATGTCGACTACGCCGTTACCGATGGCATGGCCGTGCTGGTGGTCACCGAGGACGCCGGGTTGCGGCAGACGCTGACCGACCAGCTCTCGTCCTGGGGCATTTGGCCGGTCTCGGCCGATACCGCGATGCAGGGGCTCGACATGGCGCGGCGCGCCCGCGAGCAGGGCCGGGCGTTCAACGCGGTGTTCATCGCGGCGACCCTGCGCGACATGGCCGGCTGCGCCCTTGCGACCCGGCTGTGCCGGCAATCGGAGTCCGCGGTCACCGGGGTGATCGTGATGGGCGATATTCGCCCCGAAGACGCCTCCGGTGTCGATGACCGCATCCTCAGACTGGCGCTTCCTTTGCGCCGTCGTCCGGTCTATGCTCACCTCTGCGCTATCCGCGCGCAGATGGGCCAGGCGGTGGCCGTGGCGGCGGTGGAAGAGGGGGAGCCCGTGGAGCCAGAGGCCCGGCGCGCCGAAGTCCGAGCTTTGCTTGTTGAGGACAACTCGATCAACAGCGAAGTTGCGCGGGAATATCTGAGCCGCGCCGGATGCGTCGTCGATGTGGCGATGAACGGGAAAGAGGCGGTGGAGCGGTTCGAGCCCGGCAAGTACGACATCGTCTTCATGGATTGCCAGATGCCGGTGATGGACGGGTTCGAAGCGACACGGGCGATCCGTGCGATGGAGCCCTCCGGCCAGGGGCGCACCCCGGTGATCGCGTTGACCGCCAATGCGCTGGCCGAGGAGCGGGAGCGGTGTACCGACTGCGGGATGGATGACTTCCTGATGAAGCCGACCAGCCAGCCCCGCCTGACCGCCGCCTTGCGGCAATGGGTGCCGAAGTTCGCGCCCGCGCGGGATTTCCTGCCGGCCTGAAGCGGCGGCTAGGCCCGGCCGGCCAGAGCGACGGTGAGCGCGTCGGCGGCCTGGTCTGAGGCGGAACTGACGGCGTGCACGAGATCGGCGAGGCGGACCATGTCGGCGTCGCGGACCTCCTTTTCGAGCTGGAGCGCGGCGTCGCGCAGCGTGTAGGCGCAGATGTAGGCGGCGGCGGTTTTCAGGCTGTGCGCCTCGAGCGCGAGGGCCTCGCGGTCGTTGTCGAACAGGGCGGCGAGCAGGGCTTCGCCGCGCTGCTGGCGCTCGCGATGGAAAATATCGGCGAGCCGGCGAACCAGCGCGGCGCCGGCATCCTCCCACATTTCGGCCATGCATTCCCGGTCAATGGCGGCGGGGATCGGGGCGTCGTGCATCGTCGTCAACTCCCTGCTGGGGCGGGTCCGAAGTTATACCACCTCATCGCGGCCGCGCATCCGCCGGCCGATGGCGAGTTCGGTGACGATCCCGTGCAGGGTGCGCAATTCCTGCTCGGTCACCTCGCCGCGCTGGAAGAGGTGGCGGATGTTGCGCACCATGCCCGGGCGTTTCGGCAGGTTGCGCAGGAAGCCGCATGCGTCAAGCTCGGCGGTGAGGTGGGTGAGGAAGTTGTCGAGCTCGCCTTTGGTGGCGACCTTCGTCTCATTGGTCATCAGCCAGCGCGGGCTGGTCTGGTCCTCGGCCGTCCACCACTCATAAGCCATCACCATCACGGCCTGGGCGAGGTTGAGGGACATGAAGGCGGGGTTCAGCGGGTAGCGGATCAGGGCGTCGGCGCAGGCGATGTCGTCATTGTCGAGCCCGGCGCGCTCAGGGCCGAACAGCAGGCCGGCGCGCAGGTCCCGCCCCGTGATTTCCCGCAATTCGGCCGCGGCCCCGCGGGCGGTTAGCACGGGTTTGACGATGTGGCGCGGGCGCGGGCAGGTGGCGAAGACGCGATGGAGGTCGGCGACCGCGGAGGGGACGTCGGGATAGACCACGGCGGCATCGAGCAGGCGATCGGCGCCCGAGGCGTTGCGCCAGGCCTTGTCCTGCGGCCAGCCGTCGCGCGGCGCGACCAGCCGGAGGTCGAACAGCCCGCCATTGGCCATCGCGCGGGCGACCGCGCCGATGTTGTCGGCGAGTTGCGGGCGCACCAGGATGACCACCGGTGCATTGCCGATCGGGCCGATATCCGCCCCGCCGTCGCGACCGGTCAAGCACGCCTCCAGGTGGTCCCGCCCGGGCCGTCCTCGAGCAGGATTCCGCGGTCGGTGAGCGCCTTGCGGATGGCGTCGGCGCGGGCAAAGTCGCGGGATTTGCGGGCGGCGAGGCGTTCGGCGATGGCGGCTTCGATGTCGGCGTCCCCCGCGCCGCGGAACCAGGCCGCGGGGTCGGTCTGGAGAATGCCGAGCAGGTCCCCGGCGGCGACCATGTTGGCGGCGGCGCTGGCGTCACCGGCCATGGCGGCGTCGGCGAGGCCGTGCAGGAGGGAAATCACCAACGGGGTGTTGAGGTCGTCGCACAGCGCGTCCATCACCGCGTCCGGCACCACGCCCGGCCGGGTCGGCGGCGTGCGTTCGAGGGCGCGGTAGAAGCGGTCGAGCTCCTTGCGGGCGTCGGCGAGGGCGGCGTCGTTGAAATCGAGCAGGCCGCGGTAATGCGTCTTCAGCAGCAGCAGGCGGGCGGCCTCGGCGGGGACCTTGGCCAGCACGTCGCGGATGGTGACGAAATTGCCGAGGCTTTTCGACATCTTCTCGCCGTTGATCACCAGCATGCCGTTATGCACCCACATCCGCGCGAAGCGGCTGCCGGGGAAGGCGCACATGGATTGGGCGATTTCGTTCTCGTGGTGGGGGAAAATGAGGTCGGTCCCCCCTCCGTGGATGTCGAAGCTTTCGCCGAGATGGCGCCAGGACATGGCGGAGCATTCGATATGCCAGCCCGGCCGGCCGCGGCCCCAGGGGCTGTCCCAGCCCGGCAGGTCGGGGGTGGAGGGTTTCCACAGCACGAAATCCCCGGCGTCGCGCTTGTAGGGGGCGACATCGACCCGGGCGCCGGCGAGGAGTTCGTCGGGCGAGCGGCCGGAGAATTTGCCGTAGTCGGCGAAGCTTGGGACGGCGAACAGGACGTGACCCTCGGCGGCGTAGGCGTGGCCGGAGGCGATCAGGCGTTCGATGATCTGGATGATCGGCTCGATGGTCTCGGTGGCGCGGGGCTCGACGTCGGGCGGCAGATTGCCGAGGGCGGCGATGTCGGCACGGTAGTCGGCCAATGTGCGCTCGGTGATTTCGCCGATCGGGACACCGGCCTCGCGGGCGCGATTGTTGATCTTGTCGTCGATATCGGTGACGTTGCGGACATAGGTGACGCGCGGGAACATCAGGCGCAGCACGCGGGACAGCACGTCGTAGATCACGGCGGGGCGGGCATTGCCGATATGGGCGAGGTCATAGACCGTGGGGCCGCAGCAATACATCCGCACATGGCCCGGCTCGATCGGCGCGAGGATCTCGCGGCGCTTGGTCAGGTAGTTGTGCAGGCGCATTTCGGGCATGTCGGGCCTCGGCTGGTGATGCGGTGTTGTCGTGCAGGCAGGCTTACAAATCAACGGTCGCTTGACACGGCGCCATCGGCGGAGGTTCTGCGAGGCATGCTGATCCCTCTTCTGGCTATCACCCTCGGCGGCGGCGCCGTTATCGGGCTTGCGGCTTGGGCCGGTGTGCAGGCGATCGGGGGCGAGATCTGGCGGGCCGGCTGGGTGGTCGGGCCGGCGGTGGTGTTGATGGTGGGGCAGCTCTATGCATCCGCGCTGGCCTGGCGGATTTCGGTGGGGCGGGATGCGGCGGGGCCTGGGCGCCCCCGGGTGTCGCGGTATTTCCGCATACGGTTGATGCGGGAGGCGGTGAACGGGCTGCTTCCGGTGGCGCAGCTTGGCGGCAATATTCTGGGCGTGCGGCTTTTGGTGCAGCGCGGGGTTCCCGGCGCGACGGCGGCGGCGGGGACGACGCTGGATATTACCGTCGAGGTGGTGACGCAGTTCATATTCACCGTGGCCGGCTTCGCGCTGCTCGGCCTGACCGGGCCGGCGGGGGGGGCACCGTGGGTGGCGGGGACGCTGGGGGTGATGGCGGTTTGCATTGGCGGGTTCGTCGTGGCGCAGCGGATCGGGCTGTTGCGGATCGTCGAGGCGTTGATCAAGCCGCTGGGGCGGGTGTTTCCGGGGCTGACGATGGAGAGTGTGCGTGGGTTGCACGCGGAACTGATGCGGTTGCAACGCGATACGCCGGCGCTGATCGAGGCGGGGGCGTTGCATCTCGGGGCATGGGTGGCGGGGGTGGCGGAGACCTGGTTGGCGTTATGGGCGATGGGGCATGGCAGCGGGTGGGCGGCGGCGTTCGTGATCGAGAGCCTTGGCATGGCGGCACGCAGCGCCGGGTTCGCGGTACCCGGGGCGCTCGGGGTGCAGGAGGGCGGTTTCGTGGTGGTGGCGGCGCTGTATGGCATTCCGGCCGACGCGGCGGTGGCGTTGTCGATGGTGAAGCGGGCGCGGGAATTGCTGGTTGGCGTTCCCGGCCTGGTGATGTGGCAGTGGGCCGAAGGCGCGCGCCTGCTGCGGCGGCGCTAGAGGAGGCCAAGGACCACCGCGCCGCCGCCGAGGGCGGCGGCGATGCCGAGGGCGCCGGAGAGGATGGCGAGCGGGCGGACCTTGGCGACGATGGAGACCGAGGACAGCACGATGGCGATTTGCAGGGCGCCGACCACGACCTCGAAGAGGTGGTAGCGGTGGAAGGCGGCTTCCCGCGATTTCTCGCTGGCCGCGGCCTTCTGGGCGAGCTGCTTGCGGCCGTTGCGGCCCTCGTCGTCATCGAGGCGCTTGGCTTCGGCGCGGGCGTCGGCGATGCGCTTCCTGATGGCGGGGTCGGTGGCGTTGGGCTGGGTTTCCAGCAGGTCGGCGTGCAGGGTGTAGATGTTGGAGCGGATGTTTTTCGCCTGGTAGAAGTTCCAGTCGTCATTGGCGCTGATGTGGTAGGTGAGATAGGCGTTCTGCGCGCTTTTTTCCCCGAGTTCGGCCAGCGCCAGCACCGCGGCCAGCACGCCGACCATGACGGCGACGTTGCGGGAGAAATTATCCGCCTCGTGCTCGCCGTGGGTGGCCTGGTGGTGCGCGTGTTCGATGGCTTCCTTGGCGTGTTCGATCGTCTCGGACATCGTCGCTCCTGGCGGGTTTTTTGGGGGTGGCGGAGTGTATCGCCCAATCGTGGCGAGTTCCAGGCGGCGGGTTGTGATATTTAATTGCTAAATCGAAACAATAACGGCGCGCGGCTGCGACTGCGCCGGAACACCGGTTCGTCGCGGATGTGCGGCCGGCGGGGGGCGTTGGGTGGGGGAGGGGCGGCGCGCGGAGGGGGCGCGGGGAGCGGCTGCGCGGCCGGTTGCGCGGGGCGCGTCGCGACGCGGATTCCGGGCGGCGGGCGGTTGTGTGCCGGGCGTTGACGCGAGGGCGGCGGGGAGGCCGGCGATGACGCGCTCGATCTCGGCGATCAACTTCGCGCAGGCGCGGCGATCCGGGTGGTTTTCCGGCAGGGCCTCGACATCTCCCAGCAAAGCCGCGATCAGCGCCCGCAGAATCCCGGCGAGCGCTTGCGCGAAGGCAAGGCTGATCGCGGGGGCGGGGGTGGTCGCGGCGGACATGCTGGGTCGGCTCCGGGTTGGGGATCCGGAATATAGGAAATCACCGCCCGTACGTCAAGCTATTTTTCTTCAAATAGAGAAAAAAGCTCTAGGCTCTCTATCCCACCCGCGGCGTCACCGGGGCGACGCCGTCCATCGAGGTCGTCACGAACGCGCCGCCATTGGCGATCGACTTGCGGCCGGCGGCGAGGCGGGGATGGTGGAGGTGCCAGACATGGATCATCTCGGGCCAGATCTCCAAGGTGACCGCGACATGGGACGCGCCGGCGATGGCGGCGAGGCGGATGCCGTCATCAAGCAAGGTCTCGGCGGCGCCGACCTGGACCAGCAGCGGGGCCAGGCCGCGCATATCGGCATGCAGCGGCGAGGCCAGCGGATTGCGCTTGTCGCCGCCGGCCAGATAGGTGGTGGCCATCATGTCGAGCCCGGGCTTCTGGACGTTGGGGTCCTCCGCCGATTTGCTTGTGATGGAACCGCCGGTGTTCTCCATGTCGATCCACGGCGAAATCGTCCAGCCGCAGGAGGGCTGCGGCAGGCCGGCATCGCGGATCGCCACCATGGCCGCAACCACCAGGCCACCGCCGGCACTGTCGCCGGCCAGCGCGATGTTGCTCGCCGCGAAGCCGCT
>CAIWAJ010000152.1:0-2644 GCA_903910565.1 uncultured Rhodospirillales bacterium | reverse complement strand
TGAGGTGGGCGTTCGGCAGCAGGGCGGCAAGGGGGCGGGCGCTCTCGGGCGGCACGATGCGATCGGCGGCCGGCACGGCGACGAAGGCGGGGGCGGCGATGCGGCGGGGATCGACTGGCAGACCGGCCACCCGCCATTCGCCGCGGGCGGTGGCGTTGCCGCCATACCACTGGCTCAACGTCTCCCGCGCTACTGGGGCGGCGAGGGGGATGCCGTCATTGAGCCAATCCTCGAGCGCGACGAAGCCGATGGCGCGGGGGCTGGCGGGATCGAGGTCGGCGAAACCGCGGTATTTCGTCGCGATGCCCCAGGGGTCGAGCAGGGCGAACAGCATCTGCAACATATCCACTGGCAGGGTGCCGCCGAGGGCGAGGGCCGGTTCCAGCAGCGGCAGCATGCCGGCGAGCGTGCGGGCGGACTCGGCGTCGGCGGCGTGGAAATCCCAGGGGGTGGCGAGCAGCGCGAGGCCGCGGACGAGATCGGGGCGGCGTTGCGCCAACGCCAGGGTGAGCAGCCCGCCCATGCAGTATCCGGCCAGCACCACGGGTTGGCCGAAGGCGGCTACCGCCCGTTCGAGCCGCCCGGCGATATAATCGGTGAGGCCGAAGCCGCGCTCCACCTCCCCCGGCCAGCCCCAGTCGAGCAGCGCGGCGCGCACCCCCTGCGCCGCCATGAAGCGCATCATCGAGCGATCAGAAGCGAGATCGAGCACATAGGCGCGATTCACCAGGCTGGGCACGAACAGCACCGCCGGCCCGGCGGCATCGGCGTTGGCGTAGTCCAGAACCCGGCTGCCCCCTTCGGCCCAGATCGCCGGCGGGTCGGGCAGGCGGCGGGCATAGGGGTGGGCGCGGTAGGCGGCGATGCCGGCGATCAGCCCGGCGTCCTGGCGCAGCGTCTCGGCCAGCACCTCCTGCGAGAACGCCATCTCGCGGCCCTGAAGTGCTGCGGCGATTTCAGCCGCGGCCTGGCTCCATGCCGTCGAGCCGGCGTTCAAGCTCGGCAATCCGGCGACCGAGGCGGTCGATTTCAGCATCGCGAGGGTCAGATGCAGCAGCAGCGGGCGCGGCCCGCGGCGCATCAGCGGCCCCACCTCCCCCTGCATGGACGCCGTCATGGCGCGGCAGCGCCTTCATCGCGCTCGCCGCCACGCCCGCCCATACCGCGAGCCAGGTGCGCCACATCTCCTGCGCCTCGCGATCGGCGGCCAGCGCCGCGAGTTCGCTCTGCCACAGGGTGATCCAATCCTGCGCCAGCTTGGTGAGATCGGGCGCAGTCACTGGCGCATGGGGTTCGCTCATCCGCCATTCGTCCTCCGGCGCCCCCGCCCCGTCGCTTGTAGCTTTTGGATGTTGCGCTGCATCATGCTAACGTGATTCCCGATCAACCGCGAGTGTGAGCGATGTCGCAGACCAACGAGACCGACCCGGCCGGCTCCGGCGACAAACCCCCGGTCGTCGTCAAGAAATACGCCAACCGCCGGCTCTATAACACGGAGAGCTCGAGCTACATCACGCTCGATTCGCTCGCAGAGATGGTGCGCGGCGGGCGAAATTTCGTCGTCTATGACGCGAAAACCGGCGAAGACATCACCCGCTCCGTCCTCACCCAGATCATTGTCGAGGAGGAGGCCAAGGGCCGCGCTTTGCTGCCCACCGGCTTCCTGCGCCAGCTCATCGGCTTCTACGGCGACTCGATGCAGGGCCTGGTGCCGAATTTCCTCGAACAATCCCTCGCCAATTTTGGCCGCCAGCAGGAGCAGGTCCGCCAGGCCGTCGAGAAAACCATGGGCAGCATCTTCCCCTTCGGCAATCTCGAGGAAGTCGGGCGGCAGAACATGGCGATGATGGAGCGGGCGATGAGCCTGTTCACCCCCTTCGTGCCCGCCGCCGAGCCGCCCAAGCCGCCGCAGGACGAGGCCGAGCGGCTGCGCGCCGAAATCGAGCGTCTCTCGGCCGAACTCGCCGCCCTCAAGAAAGGCTGATCCATGTCCTGGCCCCAAAACGGCGGCGTTTTCTCCCTCGGTGACCTCGAAGTCCAGAAAGGCGGCGTCATCCGTGACGCGAAGATCGTCTGGCAGACCCACGGCACGCTGAACGCGGCGAAGGACAACGTCGTCGTCTACCCCTGCTCCTACACGGCGCAGCACCCGGACATGGCCTGGCTGATCGGCCCCGATGGCATCCTGGAGCCCACGCGCTGGTTCATCGTCATCCCCAACATGTTCTCCAACGGCCTGTCCTCCTCGGCCGCGGATCAGGCGGATTGGCCGTCGATCGTCACCTCCTACGACAACGTCACCGCCCAGGCCCGCCTACTGCGCGAGGTGTTCGGCATCGAGCGCGTCGCCGCCGTCTACGGCTTCTCGATGGGCGCCCAGCAGGCCTATCACTGGGCGGCGCTGTTCCCCGGCCAGGTCGAGCGCGCCTTCGCCGTCTGCGGCACCGCCCGCACCGCCACCCACAACAAGGTGTTCCTCTCGAGCCTGCTGCGCACCCTGGAAGCCGCGCCCGAATATATCGGCAACGGCCAGTTCTCGTCCGAGCCGCGCAAGGCCCTCAAGGCCTTCGCCCATATCTACGCCGGCTGGGCGCTGAGCCAGGATTTCTACCGCGCCAACCTTCACCTCACCGCGCTGAAGGCG
>CAIWAJ010000151.1:0-8866 GCA_903910565.1 uncultured Rhodospirillales bacterium | reverse complement strand
TAGTTTTCCTGGGGGAGCTTACGCCCGCGTTTCGGGGATGGGTAGGCCGCGGATGTCATCGTGGTGCAATTCAGCCCGCCGCTGCCATCTTGGGTTGGGTGGAAAGGCGGCCACGAATGGTCGCATAGGCAAGATTGATCGTCTTCAGCCGCTCTTCGGCCGCACGATCGCCGCCATTGGCATCCGGATGGTGCCGCTTGGCGAGTTCCTTGTAGCGGTTGCGCAGCGCCTCGAGCGTCAGCGGCCAGTCGAGTCCGAGAGTCGCCAGCGGCTCGCGCAGCTCGCTCGGCGTCTCATTCTCCGGCCGCCGCGGCGGCGCGCCACGGCCGGTGGCGAGCACATGCAGCGGATCGCGCAGGATCGCCTCCTCGATAGAGGCGGTGCTGCCATTGCGGCCGAGCGGCCAGGTCGGCCGCTGCCATGAAGTATCGGCGCGCAACTGCGCCTCGATCTGCCCGGGCGACATGCCTTTGTAGAAATCCCACGACGCGTTGTACTCGCGCACATGCGGGAGGCACATCCATATATAGTCATTGAGCGCCATGCGTGACCGCGGCGCGCGGTACTCGCCCGCCGCCTCGCATCCGGGGCTTTCACAGGTACGCCCAGGCGCCGCCGGATCGGGCGCATAGGCCCGGGTTCGCGCAAAGCGTCGGGTCATCGTGCTGCTTATGTGCGGCCTTCCGTGGCTTTTGGAAAGGGGGCATTTGCGCAGCCGCGCAGGTGTGCTGCATCTTGGCGCCATGACAAACCGTGCGAACCGCATCGAGGCCGCCTTGCGTGCCGCCTTCACCCCCATGGCGCTCACCGTCACCGACGACAGCGCCCTGCACGCCGGTCACGCCGGCGCCGCACCCGGCGGCGAGACACATTATACCGTGACGATGGTGAGCGCCGCGTTCCAGGGCGTCTCCCGGGTGGAGCGTTCGCGCGCGGTGCATGCCGCGCTCGCGGCCGAATTCGCCGGCGGGCTGCATGCGCTGGCGTTGAACTTGCGCACGCCGGAGTAGGGCGAAAAGGCCCCTCCCCCTCCGCGGCCGACACGCCGGTGGCAAGAGAGAGCGCTATCGCTCCCCTCACCGCTGCGCTGCGCGTCCGACCACGATTCCCCTACATCCCGCCGGGATAAGCCGGCCCGCCGCCGCCTTCCGGCGTCGCCCAGTCGATATTCTGGGTCGGGTCCTTGATGTCGCAGGTTTTGCAGTGAACGCAGTTCTGCGCGTTGATCTGCAACCGCGGCTCGCCCTCCTCGACGCCGACGATTTCGTAGACGCCGGCGGGGCAGTAGCGGGTTTCCGGGCTGCGATACTTGGCCCAGTTGATGTCGATCGCGACGGAGGGCTGGCGCAGTTGGAGATGGACCGGCTGGTTCTCCTCGTGGTTGGTGTTGGAGATGAACACCGAGGAGTTGCGGTCGAAGGTCAGCTTGCCGTCGGGCTTGGGGTAGTCGATGCGCTGCGAGGCTTCGGCCTCCATCAGCGTCTCGTTGTCGGGGTGCGGCAGATGCAGCGTCCAGGGCGCCTTGCCGCGGAACACGTAGGTGTCGATCGCCGCATTGATCATGCCGCCCCAGAAGCCGAATTTCGCGAAGCCGGGGCGGATGTTGCGCACGGAATGCAGCTCGTCCCATAGCCAGGATGCGCGCAGCTTGTCGGGGTAGCTCGTGGGCTCGGCGGCGCGATCGCCCGCCAGCGCCTCGGCGACCGCCTCGGCGGCGAGCATGCCGGATTTCATCGCGGTATGGGTGCCCTTGATTTTCGGCACGTTGAGGAAGCCGGCGGTGTCACCCACCAGGCAGCCGCCGGGGAAGGTCAGCTTGGGGAGCGACTGGAAGCCGCCCTCGCTGATCGCCCGCGCGCCATAGGCGATGCGCCGGCCGCCCTCGAAGTTCTTGCGCATCTCGGGGTGGGTCTTGAGCCGCTGCATCTCCTCGAAGGGGGAGAGCCAGGGGTTCTTGTAGTCGAGCCCCACCACGTAGCCGTAGGAGACCATGTTCTCGCCCCAGTGATAGAGGAACGAGCCGCCGTAGACGTCCGTCGTCACTGGCCAGCCGACGGTGTGGATGATGGTGCCGGGCTTGTGGATCTCCTTCGGCACCTCCCACAGCTCCTTGATGCCGATGCCGTAGGTCTGCGGGTCGACGCCCTTGCGGAGGTTGAAGGTGTCGAACAGCTTCTTGGTCAGGCTGCCGCGGCAGCCCTCGGCGAAGATGGTGTAGGTGGCGCGCAACTCCATGCCGGGCTGGAAGTTGGGGCCCTGCTCGCCGGATTTCTCGACGCCCATGTCCCCGGTGGCGACGCCGACCACGCGGCCGTCCTCGATCAGCGTCTCGGCGGCGGCGAAGCCGGGGTAGATCTCCACCCCGAGCGCCTCGGCCTGCGCGCCGAGCCAGCGCACGACGTTGCCGAGCGAGGAGATGTAGTTGCCGTGGTTGTGCAGCGTCGGCGGCGTGGGCAGTTGGATGGCGCCGTTCTTGGTCAGGAACAGGAACCGGTCATCCGCGGCCGGCGTGGTGAGCGGCGCGCCGAGCGCCTGCCAGTCCGGCAGCAGCTCATTCAGGGCGCGCGGCTCGATCACCGCGCCGGAGAGGATATGGGCGCCAACTTCGCCGCCTTTTTCCACCACGCAGACCGCCGCTTCGGGGGCGAGTTGTTTGAGGCGGATCGCGGCGGCCAGGCCGGACGGGCCGGCGCCCACGATCACCACATCGAATTCCATCTGCTCGCGCACGACGTCGGCCATATCCGTTCCCTCTGTTCCCGCCCGGACTGCGGGGCGTGGATGACAATCTAGGGGCGGAAGCGGCGTTGCGCAAAACCCGCCGTGCCCCGTCCAATTCGAAACTCGGTCAGGACGGGAGAGAAGCGCTTCTTTTTTGAAAAAAAGAAGCAAAAACCTTTTATCCGCTTTGGTGTGTACCGCTCCAACCTGCCCGCGGAGGGTACGCCAACGGCATGGAGCGGATTGAAAAGTCCTTCTGGTTCTTTTTGTTCACAAAAAGAACAACCTTCCTTTCCGGCGCAAAAATTCGCGTTCCCATGCGGTCCACCTATGGCAAAAGATCACCCGGCGGGAAAGGATGCGGCATGGATGCATTGGCGGCATTGCGGCTGCAGGTCGAATGGGGAGTGGACGAGGCGCTCGATGAGACGCCGGTCGATCGGCTGACGGCTGCCCCGCGGCCGCGCGCCGAGGCCCCTGTCACTGCCCCTGCCCCGCCGGCCTTGGTGCGCCCCGCGCCGCCGCCGGCGGTGGCCGCCGTGCCGATGCCGGCGCAGCGGGCGCGGGACATCGCGGCGGGCTGCAAGACGCTCGCCGAATTGCGCGCCGCGCTGGCCGACTTTGACGGCTGCCCGCTCTCGACCACCGCGACCAACCTGGTATTCGCCGACGGGAATCCGGACTCCGGGCTGATGCTGGTGGGCGAAGGGCCGGGGGCGGAGGAGGACCGGGCGGGGCTGCCGTTCGTCGGGCCCTCCGGGCAGTTTCTCGACCGCATGCTGGCCTCGATCGGGCTTGACCGGACGGGGTTCTACATCACCAACCTCATCCCGTGGCGGCCGCCGGGCAACCGCAACCCGACCGACTCCGAGATCGTGGTGTGTCTGCCGTTCCTGCTGCGCCATATCGCGCTGGTGCGGCCGAAGCGGCTGGTGCTGCTGGGCAATATGTCGGTGCAGTCGGTGCTCGGCACCAAGACGGGCATTACCCGGATGCGCGGGCGCTGGGTGGAGGCGGGCATCGAGGGGCTGACGGTGCCGGCGCTGCCGATGCTGCATCCCGCCTATCTGCTGCGCACGCCTGGGGCGAAGCGGGAGGCGTGGGCGGATATGATTGCTTTGCGGCGGGCTTTGGACGCGGGTTAGGAAGCAAGCGGTTCTTTTTTGAAAAAAAGAACCAAAAAACTTTCGCTCCTTTGCTAAGTACCGCTACCCACCGTCGCGCCTGCGTACGCCAACGGCATGGAGCGAATAAAAGTTTTTTGCTCCTTTTTTTCAAAAAAGGAGCGCTTCCTTACCTCCCTTTAAAAATACCCCTCCCTCTTCTTGCGCTCCAGCGAACTCCCCTCCTCCCCATCACTCACCCGCCCCTGCCGCTCCGAGGTCCGGGAAGCCAGGGTCTCCGCCAGAACGGCACGCAAATCCTCGGCCGTGGATTCAACCGCGCCGGTCACCGGCCAGCAGCCGAGAGTGCGGAAGCGCACGGAGCGCAGGGCGGGCCGGTCCTCTGCGTGCCATTGCATGCGGGCGGCGTCATCGATCGCGATGAGGGTGCCGCCGCGTTCGACGGTGATGCGGGGGGAGGCGAAATAGAGCGGCGCGAGTTCGACGCCGCTGAGCAGGGCGTAGTGCCAGACGTCGATCTCCGTCCAGTTGGACAGCGGAAAGACGCGGGCGGACTGGGTGGCCAGGAGGCGGGTGTTGTAGAGACGCCAGAATTCCGGCCGCTGGTCGCGCGGGTTCCAGGCGTGGCTGGCGTCGCGGACCGAAAAGATACGCTCCTTGGCGCGGGAGCGTTCCTCGTCGCGCCGGGCGCCACCGAAGATGACATCGTAGCCGCCGGCATCGAGTGCCTGTTTCAGCGGGTCGGTGCGCATGACGCGGGTGTAGTGCTCGCCGTGGTTGAAGGGGTTGATGCCCTCGGCGCGCCCGGCCTCATTGGCCGCGACGATGAGGCGGAAGCCGTGGTGGGCGGCGAAGCGGTCGCGGAAGGCGAGGAGGGAGTCGAACTCCCAGGTTGAATCGATGTGAAGGAGGGGGAAAGGCGGCTTGGCCGGGTGGAAGGCGCGCAAGGCGAGATGCGCCATCACCGTGGAATCCTTGCCGGCGGAAAACAGCATCACCGGGTTGCGCGCCTCGGCAACCGCCTCGCGGATGATGTGGATGGCCTCGGAGACCAGGCAAGCGAGCTGGGAGCCGGGCGGGATCATCGCGGGAGCGCTCACCGGAGGGCTCCCGCGGCGGCGATGTAGAGCGGGATTCCCGCGATCAGGTTGAAGGGGAAGGTAATGCCGATCGCCATGGTCAACGCCACCGCGAGATTGGCCTGGGGCAAGGCGATGCGCAGCGCGGCGGGGACGGCGATGTAGGAGGCGGAGGCGGCGAGCGTCATCAGCACCGCGGTACCGCCGGGGGAGAGGCCAAGCGGCAGGGCGAGGGCCGCGCCGATTGTGGCGCCAAGCAGTGGCATGATGAGCGCGAAGGCGACCAGGCCGGGGGCCAGGCTGCGGGAGTCCCGCAGGCCGCGCCCGGCGATCAGGCCCATCTCCAGCAGGAAGAGGCAGAGGAAGCCGGGGAAGAGGTCGACCAGGAAGGGCTTGACGGTGGCCGCGGCGGCGGGGTTGGCGAGGGCGCCGACCAGCAGCGCGCCGATCAGCACGATGACCGAGCCGTTGAGGAAGACCTCGCGCAGCAGATGCCGCCCGCCGGCACCGCCGCCGGCCAGCAGCAGGCAGGCGAGAATGGCGGGGGTCTCCATCGCCGCGGCAACGGCGACCATGAAGCCGTCGGCTGGCATGCCAAGCCGGGCGGTCGCGGCCAGGACGGCGGCGAGGGTGACGGCGGAGATCGAGCCGTAATGCCCGGCGATGGCCGCACGGTCGGTCGGGCCGAGCCGGGTCAGCAGGCGCAACAGGCGCTCGGCCAGGAACGGGGTGGCGAAGGAGAGCGCGACACCGGCGGCCAGTGCCGCGGCGAGGAGGGGGGTGACGCCGTGATGGGCGATCTCGAGCCCACCGCGATAGCCGATCGACATCATAAGGTAGAGGGCCAGGAGGCGGGCGACCTGGTCGGGCACCGCGAGGTCGGAGCGGGCGAGGCTGGCGAAGGCGCCGATGAGGAAGAACAGCACGGGAGGCGAGGCAAGGTTCTGCGCGGCGATGACGGCGATCATGACGGGCTCCGGGTTGGCCCGCCGCACCATAGGCATGTCCAGTGTTTGTGGAATTTGATAATATTGACATTCATATTCAACATTATTGATGTTACGCCCATGCCCCGCCCACTCGCCAATCTCGACCTCGACCTGGTTCGCACCTTCGTCACCATCGCTCGCCTCGGCCGCTTCAGCCGGGCGGCGACGCGGTTGGGGCGGCAGCAATCGACGATTTCGCTGCAGATTTCCCGGCTGGAAGCGGCGCTGGACGCAAGGCTGCTGGAGCGCTCGCCGCAGAGCCTGCGGCTGACCGAGGCGGGTGAGCGGTTCCTCGCCCATGCCGAGCGGCTGCTGGCGGTGAATGACGCGGCGGTGGCGGAGCTGCGCGAACCGGTGATGGCGGGCACGGTGCGGCTCGGCACGCCGGAGGATTTCGCGACCTCGCGGCTCCCCGACGTGCTGGCGCGGTTCACCCGCGCTTATCCCGCGGTGGTGCTCGAGGTGACCTGCGACCTGACGCTCAACTTGCTGGAGGGGTTCGAGGCGGGGCGTTTCGATCTGGTGCTGGCCAAACGCGCGCCGGGCACCCGCTCGGCGCGGAACGGGGTGCGGGTGTGGCGGGAGGCGCTGGTTTGGGTGGGTTCCACAGGGGAGGCGGAGCGGCCGATCGGGCTGGTGGTGTCGCCGGAGCCCTGTGTTTATCGCAAGCGGGCGGTCGACTCCCTGGAGCGGGCGGGGCTGGCGTGGCGGATCACCTATACGTGCGGGGCGCTGTCGGGCGCGCTGGCGGCGGTGAAGGCGGGGCTGGGGGTCGCGGTACTACCGCGCGACATGGTGCCGGCGGGCATCGAGGTGAGTCACGATCCGCGGTTGCCGGCGCTGACGGACACCGAGATCGCGCTGATCGACAACGGCGCCCTGAGCGCGCCGGCGCGGCGGCTGAAGGAGCATGTGGTGCGGGCGCTGGGTTGATCGCGCGGCCGGGCGACGTTGGGGCGGATGGGTCTTTGTCAACAAAAGGAACCGCTTCCCGTCACGCTCGGCGGACGTTCCAGAATTTCGGCACCCCCGGCAGCACACCCTCCAGGTCCGTCCGCCAGGCGGAGGGCTGAAGGGTGACCCCGCAGGGCGCGAGGGGGACGGATTGCAGGCATTCGAGCTGAAGCTGCTCTGCAAAACGGAGGCGCTCGGCGGGGTCGGAGGTGAGCAGCGAGGCGGAGCGCAGCTCCTCGTAGCGCGGGCTGTCGTACCAGCCGGACTCCTCGGCGGCGACCCCGCGCAGGCGGGAATTGACCAGCGGGGAGGCGACGGACAGGCTCGGCACGTTGAGGATGTGCAGGTGAAAGCCGCCGGATTCCGGCGGATCCTTCTTGATTACCCGCTGGGTCATCGTCGCCCAGTCCATGTAGATGTTATCCAAATTTACTCCGATGCGCTTCAGCAGATCGGCCAGTACCTCGCTGGCCGCCTTTACGATGGGGTAGTCGCCGGGCGAGATCTGGATGATCTTTTCGCCCTTGTAGCCCGCCGCCGCCAGCGCCGCGCGGGCCTGGGCGGCGGTGTAGGGCGGGCGGATGGCGGCGAGACCGGCCTCGGTCGCGTCCGGCATGCCGGGGGGATAGAAGCCGACGCCGGGGCGTTGCAATTCGGCCTCGCCGCCGCCGACGGCGTTGACGAAATCCTCCTGGTTGATCGCCCGCATGATCGCCTGGCGCATTTCCGGGCGGTTGAACGGCGGTAGCACGTGGTTGAAGCGGACGAACATGTAGTTGCCCTCGGTCTCCAGCACCTGGCCGCGGAGGTTGCGGTCCTTGCGGATGAGGGGCAGCAGGTCTTGCGCGGCGTATTCCCAACAGTCCTGCTCGCCTTTTTGCAGGGCGGCGAAGGCGGTGCCCTGGTCGGGCATGGTGGACCAGACGACGCGTTCGAAATGCACGATCTTCGGGCCGGCGCCGTGGTCGGGCGTGCCGGAGGAACGGGGCACGTAGCCCTCGAACCTGGCATAGACGTTACGCACGCCTTGCAGGCGCTCGGCGGCGAGGTAGCGGAAGGGGCCGCTGCCGATCACCTCGGGGATCTGCTTGAAGGGGTCGGTCATCGCCAGGCGCTCGGGCATCATCGCCGGCATGTAGGCGCCCGGCTTGCCGAGGGAGGCGGCGAGCAGGGGGAAGCGGTGTTTCAGGCGGAACTCGATGGTGCGGTCGTCGATCGCGGAGATCTCGTCGCTGATCGCCAGCACCTCCTTGCCGAGCACGTCGCGCTTGCCCCAGCGGCGGATGGAGGCCACGCAATCGCGCGCCAGGACGGGCGGGCCGTCGTGCCAGCGCAACCCGTCGCGCAGGCGGATGCGCCAGCGCTTGCCGTCATCCTCGATGGTGTGACCCTCGGCCATTTGCGGGTGGGCCACCGAGGCGCCGTCGGTGCCGTAGAGCTGGTCGAACACCAGGCCGCCGTGATTGCGGCTGATGTTGGTCATGCTGAAATGAGGGTCGAGGAAGGCGAGGTCGATCTGCGGCATGAAGCGCAGCTCATGCGCCTTGTCACCCGCCGCCAAGGCAGGGGCGGCCAACGCCATCCCACCCGCGCCGCCCAGCATCGCCCGCCGGCTGATTCGCCCCATGGTCGTCTCCCCTTGTGTTGGCGCCAATGTGCGCCTGGGGCTCGGGATGTCAAACCTTGGGGGGCGGAGGAAGGGAGGAAGCGCTGCTTTTTTGAAAAAAAGAAGCAAAAAACTTTTATTCCCTTTGGTATGTACCGCTCCCGTGTATCCGAGGGGTGTACGCCAACGGCATGGAACGGAATAAAAAGTTTTTTTGGCTCTTTTTGTTCACAAAAAGAGCATCTTAGAGTATTTTATTTTGTTTTAGCAATATTATGGATACGCTTTCGCGTATCCGTCCCGCGCCAGATTATTCGGGAGCAGCTTCATCGGCTTCCCCTCGGAGTTGGGATACCAATGGAAGGCTTCGCGCAGCGTGCGGGTGAGGCTGCG
>CAIWAJ010000150.1:0-1525 GCA_903910565.1 uncultured Rhodospirillales bacterium | reverse complement strand
GGTGCTGATCACCGGCTCGCATGGCGGCGCCTATCCCGCCTCGCTCGCCGCCAAGGCGCGGGTGCGGGCGCTGATTTTTCACGATGCCGGGATCGGGCGCGAGGATGCGGGGGTGGCGGCGCTCGGCCTGGCGGTTCCGGCCGTAGCGATTTCGCATTTGAGCGCGCGGGTGGGCGATACCGCGGATATGCAGGCGCGCGGCCGGGTCAGCCGGGCCAATGCGGCGGCGGCGGCGCTCGGTGTGGTGGCCGGGATGGGCTGCGCCGAGGCGGCGGAACGTCTGCGCGCGGCGGAGTGGATCGAGACGGCGGCGCCTGACGTGGCCGAGGGTCGCTCGGTGCTGCGGCCCGAGGGGGCGCTCCGTCCGCTGGTGCTGATCGACTCGGCGGCGATGGTGGAGGCGGAGGCCGATCGCGGCGCCGTCATCGTCACAGGTTCCCATGGCGGGCTGGTGGGGGGCGACCCAAAAATGGCGCTGCGGGCGGATGGCTTCGCCGCCGCCTACCATGACGCGGGGATCGGCATCGAGGACGCGGGGCTCGGCCGTCTCGCCCCGCTGGAGGCGCGCGGGATCGCCGCCATCACGGTCGCCGCCGCTTCGGCGCGGATCGGCGATGCGCGCTCCATTTTCGAGGATGGCGTGATCTCGGCGGCCAATCCCACCGCTTTGCGTCTTGGCGCCGTGGTCGGTGCGGCGGCACGGGAGGTGCTGCTGGCCTGGACGCGGTTGGCGGGCTAGGGTCTGGAATCCTGTCCGTTCAAGCAAACCTGCTCCGAGGTGACATCATGCCGAAGGGATACATTTACGCCGAGCTAGACATCACTGACCCGGTGCTGTTCCGAACCTACGCGGAAATGGCTCCCGGAACCGTCGCCGCCTATGGGGGGCGTTACCTTATCGGGGGCGGTGACCCGAAGCAGCTGCTTGAGGGTGACGGGCCGATGCCGCGCTCTGCCGTGCTGGAGTTCGACAGTCCGGAGATGGCGTTGGAGTGGTACAATTCGCCGGAATATCGGCCAGCCCGTGAAATTCGCCAGCGCGCCTGCCGCACCAAGGTGCATTTGCTGACTGGGCGGCCCGAAGCATGATGGGACTGACCAATTTTATTTGATTTTGGGAGGCAATCGCCATGGATGCCAAAGAAGTTGCCGCCATCAAGGACTGGCACGCCCATGTCTACTTCACGCCGGAGACGCGCGGCACCGCCGAGCGGCTGCGCGAGCAGCTTGCCGAGCGCTTCCCCGACGCCGTGCTGGGCCGCTGGCATGACCGCAATGTCGGCCCGCATACCCGCTCGATGTATCAGGTGCTGTTCCCGGTCGGGCTCTACCCTGACCTGGTGCCCTTCATCGCGCTGAACCGCGCCGGGCTCGCGGTGCTGATCCACCCCAATACCGGGCGGGACCGCGACGACCATTCGCTGCACGCGATGTGGATGGGCGAAATTCTGCCGGTCGATCTCAGCGTGCTCAAGGAAGAGGGCGAGTAGGATGGCCGAAATCGAATGGCGCAAGCTGCGCGCCG
>CAIWAJ010000149.1:0-5495 GCA_903910565.1 uncultured Rhodospirillales bacterium | reverse complement strand
GGGCTGCATGCTCTACGAACTCATCCCCAACATGCCGGAGCACAGGCTCGCCCCTCTCATGATGGCCTTCGCCAAGGCCGTCTCACAGGCCAGCCAATTTAACGGGCTATTTGCATAGACGAAATGAGGGGGTGGTTGAGGCCCGGAGGGACTCCGCACCAAACGGATGAAAGTTTTTTGGTTCTTTTTTTCTAAAAAAGAACCGCTTTCTTATTTGCTTTACTCAATTACCCGCGCCCCATCCTGCAACGCCTTCCACGACGGAAAATAGGTCGCCCCCGCCTTGACCTGCGCCTCCGCCGTCGCCTCGGCCGCCTGGATCGCTCGGAGCCGGGCCAACACCGCCTCGGCGCGGTCGAGCGGGATCACCACCACGCTATCGGCATCGCCGACCACGATATCGCCGGGACACACATGCACACCGCCCAGCACCACCGGGGCGCCGACGATGCCCGGCCCGTTGGCGGCGGGGGAATTGGGCGAGATCCCCATGGCGAACAGCGGCAGGCCGGTGGCGATAATGCCGGCCTTGTCGCGCGCGAGGCCGTCGGTGACGAAGGCCACAACGCCCTTGTTGCGCATCATCCCGGCCGCGAGATCGCCGATGACCGCGGTGCCGGTGTAGCCGTCATTGGCGCACATGATGACGTCACCGGGCTCGGCCTCCAGGGCGGCGCCGATCATGCCGACGATGTCGGCGGGGTAGGAATGGGCGGGCAAGGCGGGCCCCACAAAGCTGGCATTCGCGGGATCGAGCGGCTTGATCCGCCAATCCACCGCGCCGCGGCCTTCCATGGCATCGGCGAGATGCGAGGTCTGCGCGCCGCGGAACGCCTCGAGCAGGGCCTTGTCGGGCCGACGGAAGCCGCGATGGATGGTGAGCAGCGGCGGGTTTTCGATCATGGCGGTTTCCTCCAGGTTTGGCGCCAGACTATGCTCCCAGGGCGCCGGCCGGAACCCCGCCGGCGCGGCGCACGCACGAGCACGACGCATGACCCGACTGGAATGGCCGACCATCGCCCTCACGCTGTTCATCCATGGCGCCTGGCTGGTGCTGACATGGCACGCCGCCACGCTGGCATGGTGGATCGCCTGCCCGGCCGGGGCGGTTTTGATCGCCTGGCACAGCTCGTTGCAGCATGAGCTGATCCACGGCCACCCGACCGGCAGCCGCGCGGTCAATGACGCGCTGGCCAGCGTGCCGCTGTCGCTGTGGCTACCGTTCCCGATCTATCGCGACTCGCATTTGCAGCACCATCGCGACGCGCATCTCACCGATCCGCTGGAGGACCCGGAGTCGCGCTACGTCACTCCGGCCGCCTGGGCCGGGTTCGGGGCGCTGCGCCGGGCGGCGCTGAACGCGCAGATGACTCTGGCGGGGCGGCTGCTGATCGGCCCGTTCTGGTCGATCGGCGGCTTCCTGATCGCGGAGGCCGCGCATTTGGCGCGCTCGGCCGACAGCCGGCGGATCTGGACGGAACATATCGCGCTATGCCTGCCGGTGCTGCTGTGGCTCGGGCCGGTATGCCACGTCGGATTCGCGTACTACATGTTCGGCATGGTGCTCCCCGGCACATCGCTGCTGTTGATCCGCTCCTTCGCCGAGCATCGCGCCGCCGCCGATCCGGCGCGGCGGACGGCGGTGGTGGAGGGTTCCTGGCTGCTCGGGCCGCTGTTCCTGTTCAACAACCTGCACGCTGCCCACCACGCCGCGCCGGGCATTCCGTGGTACCGCCTGCCCCGCTGGTATCATGCCCACCGCGCGGCGCTGCTGCACGCCAATGGCGGGCTGGTCTATCGCGGCTATGCCGACCTCGCGCGGCGCTTCCTGCTCCGCCGCCACGACAGCCCGGCGCTACCCGGCCGCGGGTGAGGCCTGGCTGCGCACGCCGAGGATATGGGCGAGCGCGTGGGTCAGTTCCGGGCGGTTCAGCGTGTAGATGTGGAACTCGTCGATCCCGTTGGCCTGCAGCAGCCGCACCTGCTCGGCCGCCACGATCGCCGCGATCATGCGGCGCAGATCGGGGTCCTCATCGGTGCCTTCGAACATGTGGCCGAGCCAGGCCGGCAGGCTGACGCCGGAGAGTTCCGAGAAGCGCTTGGCCTGGGCGAAATTGGTCACCGGCAGGATGCCCGGCACGATCGGCGCGGTGATGCCGGCGGCGAGGCAGAGATCGAGGTAGCGCAGGAAGGTATCGGTCTCGAAGAAATAGTTGGTGATCGCCCGCGTTGCGCCGGCATCGAGTTTGCGCTTGAGATTTTCGATGTCGGCGAGCGGGCTGCGTGCGGTGGGGTGGATGTCGGGGTAGGCCGCGACCGAGATCTCGAAGGGCGCGACCTTGGCGAGCCCGGCGACCAGATCCGACGCGTAGGCATAGCCATCGGGGTGCGGTACGTAGGCGCCGCCGCCCGGCACGTCACCGCGCAGGGCGACGATGTGGCGCACCCCGGCATCCCAGTAGCCACGAGCGATATCGTCGATCGCCCCGCGGGTGGCGCCGACGCAGGTGAGATGGGCGGCGGGGGTCAGCGCGGTCTCGCGGGCGATGCGGCTGACGGTGGCGTGGGTTCGCTCCTGGGTGGAACCACCGGCGCCGTAGGTGACGGAGACGAATCGCGGCGCGAGCGGGGCCAGCCGGTCAATGCAGTGCCAGAGCTGGGTCTCCATCGCCTCGGTCTTGGGGGGCATGAACTCGAAAGAAAGCTGCGGCGGCGCGTGCTCGGCGCTGCGCACCGGCAGCGGGCCAATGCGCGCGCCGGTAAGCCAGCGGGACAGAGTCGGGCGGTTCGCCGGGGACGATGCGTTCATGGCGCTAATATGATCCTTCATGGCCGGCTTGCAAGCGTTGTGACGGCATCAGGTTTTCGACGATTTTCGCGTCTAAGCAATATTTCATTCATCCGTCTCTGGCCTACTGCCGTATGCATGCCGACATGACCGACTTGTCAGTTCAAACCCGCTTCCCCCATCACGCCATTGAGCCGTATGAGAGCAATCTCATGCCGGCTCGTGGCAGCGTCACTAGGTCGAGGGTATCGATGCGCCTATCCGTTCGCCAGATCCTGCCACTCTTCGTCGCCTGCGCGCTGTCGCTGACCGGCTGCGCAACCCCTCCGCCGGCCGATGACCCCGATGCGGTGGCGGAGTACAAGGAAGCCAATGATCCGCTGGAGCCGACCAATCGCGTCTTCTACGCCATCAACGACGCGCTCGACACGGTCATCCTGCACCCGATCGCGCTGGGCTATCGGGCGGCGCTGCCAACTCCGGTGCGCACCGGGGTACACAATGTTTTGAACAATCTCGGCACGCCGGTGACGCTGACCAATGACCTGCTGCAGGGCAATCGCCGTCGCGCCGGGGACACGATGAGCCGGTTTCTGCTCAACACCACGCTCGGGGTCGGCGGATTGATGGACGTTGCGGCCGAACGCGGCATCCCCGACCATCCCGCGGACTTCGGCATGACCCTGGCGGTCTGGGGCCTCAATGACGGCGTGTTCCTGTTCCTGCCGATTCTCGGCCCGACCAATCCGCGCGATGCCGTGGGCTTCGGCGTCGATTCCTTCGTGCTGGATCCATGGAGCTGGGTGGGGCAGGGCAATACCGTGCGCGATCTGCGGGTTGCCCGCGCCGCCGTCGGGGCCATTGACGCCCGCGTCATGGTGCTCGACGATTTCGACCGGGTGAAAGCCCAGGCGCTGGACCCCTACGCGACGATCCGCAGCCTCGCCCGGCAGTATCGCACCAAGCAGATCAGCGATGCGCGCGGCGATGTAACGCCGCAGGCCGTCAAAAAGTCACCTTGATCGAGCATATCTGCCGTCCTCGCCCTCCAACTGGTATGATCGCCATGCTGAACCGCCGCCAATTGCTGCTCGCCGCTCTGTCCACGGTCTTTGTGGCCGGCCACGCCATGGGCGATTCGACCGACGCCGCCCAGGCGCTGGTGGAAAAGCTCAGCCGCGATTTGATCGGGGTGGTCAACGGGCCCGGCAGCGCCGGGGAGAAGCAGGCCGCGCTGGAGAAGCTGATCGACCGGGACGTGGATATCCAGGCGGTCGCCCGGTTCTGCCTCGGCCGCTTCTGGCGCACGGCGAACCCGGACCAGCTGAAAGCCTATGGGGACCTGTTCCGCGCCGTGCTGGTGCGCAACATCACCAGCAAGGTCGGCGAATATCAGGGTGTCACCATGGCGGTCGGCAAGGCGCAAGCCAGGGAGGATGACGTGCTGGTCGGCAGCGTTGTCACCCGGCCGAACAACGCGCCCAGCCGGGTGGACTGGGTGGTGAGTGCCGCCGGGGGCGCGCCGCGGATCATCGACGTGGTGGCCGAAGGGACCAGCCTGCGGCTCACCCAGCGCAGCGACTACTCGGCCTTCCTCTCGCGCAACAACAACGACGTGCAGGCTTTGATCGATGCCATGCGCAAGCAGGCGACACAGCCTGGCTGAGCCTCCTCAGGCCAGCCGCGGCCGGCCGGCCTCCATCAACCGCGCGCTGATCATCCGCTTGAACGGCGGCAGCAGGTTGCCGATCCGCAGCACCGCATCGCGCGCCACCCGGGCCGGCAGACGCTCATCCCCATAGAGCCGGGCGGTGGCGTTGGTGGCGGCGTAGGTCGGGAAGGTCGCCAGCCGGTGGTCGCGCTCATAGCCACGCAGCAGGGTGTCGGCACCGATATCCGCCCCCTTCCCCGCCGCCGCCCGCACACGCTGCGCCAATGACGCTGCGCCACGCAGGCCGAAATTGAAGCCGTGCGCAGTGACGGGATGCATGCCGACCGCGGCATCCCCCATCAGGGCGAACCGGGTGGCGACGAAGCGCTCGGCATAGACGGTGACCAGCGGGTAGGCGTGGCGCGTGCTGATGAGGCGCATCTCCCCGAGCCGGCCGCGATACCGCCGTGTCGCCTCGGCGGAAAACGCGTCCTCGTCCATCGCCATGACGGCCTCCATCTCCCGGGCCGGCAAGGTGAGCACGAAGGAGGAGGCGTTGCCGTTGATCGGCAGCATGGCGATGGTCTGGCCATAGTCGAACCACTCGGTCGCGACGTGCGCGTGCGCCAGTTCGTGCGAGACCCGGCAGACCATCATCACCCGGCCGAAATCCTGCATTTTCGCGGGGATGCCCTGCCGGCGGCGGAGTTCGGAGAAGCGGGTATCGGCGGCGATGACCAGGCGCGCGGTCAGGGGCCGCCCGTCGGCCAGGCTGATATCGGCGCCATCGGCCGAGGTGCGCACGCCGCTGACCGACACGCCGGCCAGCAAGGTGACGTCCGGGCTGGCGACCGCGGTGGTGTAGACGGCGCGGCGGATCAAATGATTGGCGACGAGGTAGCCGAGCGGCTCACCCTTCCGGCGGCCGGGGTCGAAACTCATCGTGTAGGAGGAGCCGCCGTTCAGCACATGGGCCTCGCGCATCGGCGAGACATGTTCCGCGGGGATGTGCTCCCAGGCGCCAAGCTCCTTCAGGGTGGCGACGGAACGATAGGT
>CAIWAJ010000148.1:0-3168 GCA_903910565.1 uncultured Rhodospirillales bacterium | reverse complement strand
TCAAGGCGGTCAGCCGCGATCCGGGCAGCCGCGCCAAAATGGCGGTGATCAGCCGCGATGCCTCGATCGACCCGGTCGGCGCCTGCGTGGGTATGCGCGGCAGCCGCGTGCAGGCCGTCGTGCAGGAGCTGCAGGGCGAGAAGATCGACATCATCCCGTGGTCGCAGAACACCGCGACCTTCGTGGTCAACGCGCTGGCGCCGGCCGAAGTTTCCAAAGTGGTGATGGACGAGGAGGCCGGGCGGGTTGAAGTGGTGGTGCCGGATGACCAGTTGTCACTCGCCATCGGTCGTCGCGGCCAGAACGTGCGTCTGGCCAGCCAGCTCACCCGCTGGGATATCGACATCCTCACCGAGGCGGAGGAGAGCGAGCGCCGGCAGGAGGAGTTCCGCCGCCGCACCGGGCTGTTCGTCGATGCGCTCGACGTGGACGACGTGATTGCCGGGCTGCTGGTGCAGGAAGGCTTCAACACCATCGAGGAGCTGGCCTTCGTGCCGATGGACGAACTGGCGGATATTGAGGGTTTCGACGAGCAGGTGGCCGAAGAACTGATCCGCCGCGCCGAGAACCATCTCATCAAGCGCGATGGCGAGCTGAACGAAAAGCGCATCGCGCTCGGAGTGACGGACGATATCGCGGCCTTCGAGGTGTTCACCCCCTCGATGCTGGTGGCGCTCGGCGAGAAGGGCGTGAAAGCGCTCGATGACCTCGCCGATCTCGCCTCCGACGAGTTGGTGGAAATCGTCGGTGAGGCGGCGATGGACGAGGAGACCGCGAACGCGGTGATCATGGCCGCCCGCGCGCATTGGTTCGAAGGGGAAGATGGAGCCGCCGATCAAGGCTGATCCGGACGCTTCGGCCATCGACGTCGAGGATATCGAGGACGAGGCGGAAATCGGCCCGCTGCGCCGCTGCGCGGTGACACGGGCCCGGATGCCGAAGGAGCTGATGATCCGCTTCGTCATCGGGCCGGAGCGTCAGGTGGTGCCCGACCTCACCGCAAAGCTGCCCGGCCGGGGAATCTGGTTGAGCGCGGTCGGGGATGTGATAGAAACCGCTCGTACTCGGGGCGCTTTTGCGAAAGCGGCCCGCGGTCAGGTGTCAGTGCCCCCCGATCTCCTTCCCGGTCTTCAGGTGGCGCTGGTGCGTCGGATCGGAGATACGCTTGGGCTGGCCCGCCGCGCCGGGCAGGCGGTGGCGGGTTTCGTGAAGGCGCGGGAGTGGCTGGATGCGGGGCGGGCCGGGCTCGTCGTGCAGGCCAGCGATGGAAGTGTTGATGAGCGTGCGCGTTTCCTGGGCGGACGGGCTGCGGAGCTGACAGTGGTGACACCGCTGGACGGCGCGCGGCTCGGAGCCATTTTCGGGCGCGAGCACGTGGTGCATGTGGTGGTGGCGCGGGGCCGGTTGGCCGAAGCGTTGCGCGTGGAGGCAGGGCGGTTGGCGGGTCTGACGGCGTGATGCAGTCGGGCGGTGCGAGGCGCGGATGAGTACAGAACGGACGGGTAGATGAGCGAAGGCAACGATCAGGACACGGGCAAGGGCAGGCTTTCGCTGCGCCCCGCAGGGCGGACGGAAGTCGGCCGGACCGTGGATGCTGGTTCCGTGCGACAGAGTTTCAGCCATGGCCGCACCAAGGTCGTGCAGGTCGAGGTGCGCAAGAAGCGCGCCCCGGGTGCCCCGGGCGTGCCGGCGCCGGCCGCCCCCGTGGCCCCCACGCCGGCGCCGACGTCCAACGTTGTCGCCCCCAGCACGCCGCGCCCGGTGCAGCAGGTGTCCCGCCCGCCCGCCGGGGCCGGCCGCGCGCTGACCGCGACCGAGCTTGCCGTCCGCCAGCGTGTGCTGATCGAGCAGCAGCGCGAGGTGGTCCGCCGCGAGGCCGAGCGCCGCGAGCAGGAACGCCGCGAGCAGGAGAAGATCTCCATCCTCTCCGCCGCCGAAGAGGCGCAGCGCCGCGAGGAGGAGGCCCGCAAGGCCGCCGAAGAGGATGCCCGCCGTCAGGCCGAGGAAGAGGCCAAGGCCCGCGAGTTGGAGGCCGAGGCAGCCCGCGCCGAACAGGCGCAGGCGCAGGCCCAACCGGGCGCCGCGCAGCCCGCATCCCCCGCCGCTGCGGCCGCCCCCGCGCAGCCCGCCGCCCCCAAGCCCCCGCGTCCGGTCGCCGGCGCTCCCGCCCCGGCCGCCCCAGCGGGTGCCGATACGCTGCGCCTGCGGGCCGGGCGTGGCGGCGCGGAGGAAGAAGAAGAACGTGGCGCCCGTCGCCCCGGTGGCGTCGCCGCCGCCCCGCGGAAGCCGCAGGCCACCGTCGCCAAAAAGGCCGGTGACGATCGCCGCCGCGCCGGCCGCATCGACGTCGTCGCCGCCATCGAGGGCGAGGACGATCGCGTCCGCAGCCTGGCCTCGGTGCGTCGCCAGCGTGAGCGTGAGCGCCGTCAGGCGGAACTGGAGCGTCTGCGCTCCGATCAGGTGAAAGTCGTGCGCGAAGTCGTGCTCCCCGACAACATCACGGTGCAGGAGTTGGCCAACCGCATGGCCGCCCGCGCGCCGGAGGTGATCAAGGCCCTCATGAAGCTCGGCGTGATGGCCACCATCACCCAGAGCCTCGATGCCGACACCGCTGAGCTGGTGGTGCAGGAATTCGGCCACCGCGTGAAGCGCGTCTCCGAGGATGACGTCGAACTCGGCCTCGAAGGGGCCGTGGATATCGACGATGATCTGACGACCCGCCCGCCGGTCGTCACCATCATGGGCCATGTCGACCACGGCAAAACCAGCCTGCTCGACGCCCTGCGCTCCACCGATGTCGCGGCCGGCGAGGCCGGCGGCATCACCCAGCACATCGGCGCCTACCAGGTGCAGATGAAGTCGGGCGAGCGCATCACCTTCCTCGACACGCCCGGCCATGAGGCGTTCACCGCCATGCGCTCGCGCGGCGCCGGTGTCACCGACATCGTCGTGCTGGTGGTGGCCTCCGACGACGGCGTGATGCCGCAAACCATCGAGGCCATCCGCCACGCCAAGGCAGCCAAGGCGCCGATCATTGTCGCCATCAACAAGATGGACAAACCCGACGCCAACCCGAACCGGGTGCGGCAGGAATTGCTGCAACACGACATCGTGGTCGAGGAAATGGGCGGCGAGACCCAGGATGTGGAAGTCTCCGCCACCAAGCGG
>CAIWAJ010000147.1:0-1984 GCA_903910565.1 uncultured Rhodospirillales bacterium | reverse complement strand
CCGACGTATAGCTATAAGTGGACGGCACGCAGGAATAACGCGGTGGTACTGAAGGAAGGCAAGCTCGATTTGTCTTCGGGGAAGGACACGATTGAGATTCCGGGCAGTGAGCCGGAGATGATCTATGTCGCGATTGAACCGGTGGCGAAGCTGGTTCCCGATGCTCCCGCGGCCGAGGGGACTGCGCCAACCGCAACGGCGCCAACCGGACCGGGACCCCGCAGTGCATTCACCGGCGGCAATACCGGCCGGAACAACGGACTCTATGCGGTGGGTGCGGCGGTCGCGCCCACGAAGATCGGACTGGCTACGCCGCGACCGGCGGACTTCGATTCGTTTTGGGCGGGCAAGCTGGCGGAGCAGGCGAAGCTGCCGGTCAATCCGGTGCTGACACCGGTGGAAACCGACACGCCCGGTATCGAGATGGATACGTTTGTACTCGATGCGCTGGGTTCGCACGCGCAGGGGTATTTTGCGAAGCCGAAGGCCGAGGGCAAATTTCCGGCGCTGGTGCTGCTGCAATATGCGGGCGTTTATGCGCTGAACGCGAAGTCGGTGGCGGCGCGCGCGGCGGAAGGGTGGCTGGTGGTGAATGTGGATTCGCATGACAAGCTGCCATCGGACCCCAAGGGCAACGCGCCTGCGAACTATGCGGCGGTGGGCAATACGGATCGCGAGACATCGTACTTTCTGAACATGTATCTGCGCGATTCCCGGGCGCTCGTTTATCTGATGTCGCGGCCCGATTGGGATGGCAAGTCGATCGTGCTGATGGGGACGAGCATGGGCGGGCAGCAGAGTCTGATGCTGGCCGGGTTGCGGCCGGAGAAGATTACGGCGGTGGTCGTCTGCGTTCCCTCAGGAGCGGACGCCAACGGCGATCTGCATGGGCGTAAGGCGGGTTATCCGAACTGGCCGTCCGGCGATGCGAAGGTGATGAATGCCGCGCAGTACTTCGACACGATCAACTTCGCGTCGCGCATCAAAGCGCCGGTGCTGGCTGCGATGGGCTTTATCGATACGACGTCGCCACCTGCCGGTGTCTGGACCGAACTCAATCAAATTGCCGGACCGAAAGAGCCGCTGCCGATGATTGAATCCGAGCATAACAATTTGACTCCGCAGAAGGAGTTGAACTGGGATGCGCGGTCGAAGGAAGTGCTGGCGGGGTTGTTGAAGACCGGGGTTTATTCGCCTGTCGAAATGAAGTAGTCTTTGGGTCTGCTACTTCGTCGCTCCGCTGATGTTTTCTTCGGGGTCTACTTCCGTGGAGACGCCGGCGGCGGTCATGGCTTTGCGGATTACCGCCGCGGTGGCGGGGTCGCCGCGCAGATTCATGCCGCGATGGACGCCTTCGGCGATGCGGAGTGCCGTCCAGCCGTGGCTGTCCTTTTTGTTGAAGACTTCGACGCTTGCGCCGTGGTCCAGAAGATATTGCGCAGCTTCCGGAACCCATTTGTAGGCGACGCCGTGCATGGCGGTTTCGCCGTTCTTATCGACCGCGTTGACGTCATTGCCGAGTTCGACGGCCAATTTCACGGCTTCGAGAACTTCTTCGTTCGTGCCTGCGTCTTCGCCTGGCGAACGAGTGCCCACGCCTGCTGCGACCATGAGCGGCGTGGTGCCGTCGACGTTGGGAATTTTTGGATCGGCTCCGAGTTTGACGAGCAGGCGCATGAGTTCGGCATCGCCGGTGCGCGCGGCGAGAAGGAAGGGCGTTGCGCCGGAGGTGTTCAGGCTGCTGAGTCCGACGCTGGTGCGGGTGGTCATTTTGGCGTTGACGTCCGCGCCTTTGGCTACGAGCTTCTTCACGAAGTCGATGCTGGTCATACTGCCGGAACCTTCGGGCGCGGGATCGTTGCTGGCATAGCCCGGCTGGCGAACCCAGCTCACGGCATGCAGGGCGGTCCAGCCCTGACCGGCGGCGTTGGGGTCGGCCCCTGCGTCCAGCAGGAAAGCGGCGAGTTCGTAGTGCGCGTTGGCT
>CAIWAJ010000146.1:0-4323 GCA_903910565.1 uncultured Rhodospirillales bacterium | reverse complement strand
GCTCGGGCACGATGTCCACGAACGTCACGTCATGCCCGGCGCGGGCGAGATAGGCGCCGATGGTGCCGCCGATCGCGCCGGCACCCCAAATCAGGATGGGTTCCACTACCAGGTCTCCATGATCTCGCGCGTCTCGGCGACAGCGACGTTCCAGATCGACAGCATCTCCTGATCCGGCCGCTGCGAGCGGCCGCCGAAATTGCCGTCATCGAGCATGTTGCGGGATTCGAAGGGCGGCATCATCTTCAGCCGGTCGGTATCCACCATCTCCTTCACCTCATCGGCCGGCGTGCTGGGCAGGCGGGTCCAGGGGAAGTTCTCAAGCCAGGAGCCGTGGCTCGCCACCGTGTCGATCTCGCGCACCCGGGCGATGGTTTTGGGCGCGTTCCACCAATTGTGGAATTTCACCCGGCAATCCGGGTTGTCCATCATCCATTCCTGCGCGAGCGCCGCGGCCGGCTGATTGCCGCCATGGCCGTTGACGATGACGATGCGGCGGAAACCGGAGCGCTTCATGCTGTCGAGCAGATCCGTCACCACGGCGCAGAGCGTGCCGACCCGCAGCGTCACCGAGCCGGGGAAGGCCTGGAAATAGGGCGCGAGGCCGAAGGGGATGGCGGGATAGACCGGAATGCCCAGGGGTTCGGCCGCCTCCACCGCGACGCGCTCGGAGAGAATGGCATCCGTTGCGAGCGAAAGCCCCGCATGCTGCTCGATGCTGCCGATCGGCAGCACGCCGCGATCGTCGTTGCGGGTCCAGTCTTCGACCATCCGCCAATCCATGTCCGCGATGCGCATCGCTGTTCTCCAACCTGATGTACTGGCGCAGGCTGCCACGAATAGACGGGCTTATGAAGGGCGGGCCATTTCATCCCTGACCTCGCTGCAAATCGCGTCGAGCAGGCGGGCGGGGAAATGAGGCGGGATACCCACTCCAATCACCACCGCGCGGCTGGTGTGGTCGTCGGAAGGCCATTCCGGCAGGAAGGTGACGGGCGCGATGACGTGTTGCACGGCGTGGATCACCGCGGGCCGGCCAGGCACCTCGGCGACGTCGAACAGGCCCTTCACGCGCAGCAGATTCGCACCGCATTGCTCGGCCAGGGTCTCCAGCAGCAGCGTCAGCGCGAGGGCCGGGAGCGGTTCGGTGCGGCGGATCAGGCATACGCTGATCCCATCGGTGTGGCGGGCCAAAGTGTCCGGCACAGTGTCGTTGCGGCCGGGGGCGAACA
This sequence comes from uncultured Rhodospirillales bacterium, assembly GCA_903910565.1. Classification (GTDB taxonomy): domain Bacteria; phylum Pseudomonadota; class Alphaproteobacteria; order Acetobacterales; family Acetobacteraceae; genus CAIYPH01. Next base: position 3,091 of record CAIWAJ010000146.1, on the reverse strand, counting down.
GCAGGGTGGGGTCGGGGAGGCCTTCGGAGATCGGCGCGAGGGTGTTGTGGGCGGCGATGGCGGCGAGCGCTGGCGCCTGGGGCGCGAGGTCGGTCTTGGTGACGACGATGCGGTCGGCGAAGGCGAGTTGGCGGGCGGCTTCGGGGTGGGCGGCGAGCGTTTCGGCGCCGAGCAGGGCGTCGACCAGGGTGACGACGGCGGCGATGGCGAAGGTTTCGCCCAAAGCCTGATCGGTCATCAGCGCGTGCAGCACCGGGGCGGGGTCGGCGAGGCCGGAGGTTTCGATCACCACGCGGTCGAAGGCAATCTCTCCGGTGGCACGTCTTGCGGCGAGGTCGAGCAGGGTGGCGACGAGGTCGGAGCGGACGGCGCAGCAGAGGCAACCGGTCGATAGCTGAAGCAGGGTCTCGTCGCCGGCGGCGATGAGGTCGTGGTCGAGGGCGATTTCGCCGAATTCGTTGACGATCACCGCGGTGTTTGCATAGCGCGGATCGCGGAGCAGGCGACCGATCAGGGTGGTTTTGCCGGCACCGAGGAAGCCGGTGACGATGGTGACGGGGGTGGCACCCATCAGGCGAGCGAAGCGCCGGCACCGACCCGGGCGCGGATCCCGGAGGGGACGCCCAAGGCACGGCGAACGGCGGAGAGCAAGGCGGGCACCGAGGGCACCGGGCGGGTGCGGGCTGCGGCGGTGAGGAACCAGCGGGTCGGGCTCGGGCCGGGGCGGACCAGGCAGGTTGCGTCCCCGGCGGTGATGAGCAACCCCTCCGCTTCGGCGGTGACGCGGCCCGGGACGTCCCAGAGTTTCAGGCAGTCCGTCAGCAGGTTGCGCAGTTCGGCGTCGGTGATCACAGGGCCATGGGGGCGGCGATGATCTCGGGGTCGATGGTGCGGGGGACCCAGGCGCCATCGGCGAGATCGCCGGTCAGCGTACCGTCCTGCATGACGATTTTGCCGCGCAGCAGGGTCAGGCAGGGCCAGGCATGGGCCTCCCAGCCCTCCCAGGGCGTGTAGTCGGTCTCATGCAGGTCGGACGCGGTGATGATGCGCCGGCGGGTGGGGTCGAGCACGCAGATATCGGCGTCCGCACCCACGGCGATGGCACCCTTGCGGGGGTACATGCCCATGATTTTCGCCGCGTTGGTGGAGACCAGGTCGACGAATTTGTTGAGCGAATAGCCGCGGCGGCCGACCATCTCGGTGTACATCAGGGCAACGCGGGGCTCGACGCCGGCATTGCCGCCGGTGGTGTCGTCGATGCGCACGCCGCGGGTTTTTTGCGCGAGCGTGCAGCAGAGTTCGTCGGTGGCGACGCAGTTGATCACGCTGTCCAGCGTGCCGCCCCAGAGTGCCGCCTGGTCGGCGGGGGATTTCAGCGAGGGGTAGGTGTGGAAGATCTGGCCGTTGGGCTTTTTGTAGTCCTCGGAATTGTAGAGCATGTACTGGTGCAGGCTCTCGCCGTAGATCGGGATCCCCTTGGCGCGGGCCTCGCGGATGGCGGCCACCCCGGTCGCGGCGGAGGTGTGCAGCATGTAGAGCGCGGTGCCCTTCACGCTTTCGGCGAGGCGGATGACGCGGCGGAAGGAGAGGTCCTCCGAGAGGGCGTTATGCACCTCGGCCATGTTGTGGAAGCTGGTGCGGCCCTCGCGGAACAGCTTCTCATACATGTGCATGACGATATCGTTGTCCTCGGCGTGGATGACGCCGAGGCCCTTATTGGCGGCGATGACCTGGAAGACCTCCCAGATGTCGCCGAAATCGACCATGCGGCCCTTGCGGGACGGGGTGATGTCGGTGGTGAAGATTTTCACCGTGGGGTGCCCGTCGCGGATCGCGGCGCCGACCTGGTCGAGCGTTTCGGGGGCGATGTCGCCCTCGACCATCAGATGGAAGGCGTAGTCGACATGGCAGGCGCCTTTCCAGCCGGCGTCGCGCTTCGCGATGGCATCGGCGACGCTGGTGCCGTCGATGCAGCGGACGAAATCGATCATCGTCGTGGTGCCGCCGTGGATGGCGGCGCGGCTGACCACCGAGGCGGGCTCGGTCATCGGCGGCGGGCCGCCATTGGGCGAGGGCATGGGCCAGTCGCAATGGACGTGCGGGTCGATGCCGCCGGGCATGACGATGCGGCCGGTGAGGTCGATCACCCGATCGCCCGCGCGGCTGCCGGGTTGGCCGATGGCGCTGATGCGCCCGCCGGTCACCGCGATGTCGCCGGCGATGACGCCGTCGGGGGTGACGATGCAGTCGCTGCGCAGGATAAGGTCGGCCATGGCACTCTCCGGGAACGTCGGCCGATCATCGCGCCGGAGGGTGGCGACGGCAAGCCGGGTATGCGCGGCGGATTGGTCCTTTTTGTTGCCGGATCGGAACAAATGGCGCGTGATGAGCCGTCGCGCTCACACGCCAGTTTCGCCATCGTCGCCGGCGCAAGGCGATACGGGCGCGGATATAAAGCCGGCGCAAAACGGCGACCGGCGCGTGCTCGACCGGCGGACGGGCGACTGCCGCTCGCCGCGCGCGCCGGACGGCAGCGCGGGCACGGCGCGGATTGCTGGCGTGGCGCGGACGCAGTTCGGCCGTGCGGGGACTGCGGCGCCGGCGCGAGTGGAGGATGGCGGGGGCCACTTGGGGCGTGAGCGGATTCGTGGCGAGGCGGTGCATGAGGGCGGCGAAATCCTGGCCCATGCGGTGCATGTGCGCCCAGAAGGCGCGGCCGCTGGGGAGGAAGCGCCAGAGCCATGCCGGGCCGGCGATGGCGGCGAGCAGCGCGCAGACAATCTCCGCCAGACGGACCGCGGGATGCGGCTCGCCTTGGGTGGGCTCGGAGGATGTGGGCGCGGTGTTCATGACGACGATCCTAGCCCAATGGGATTGCGGGCTCAAGGCGATTCTAACATTAGAAGTTATTTTTATAGACTGTGATAAAAATGCCACGTTATGGGGGTAGGGGAAGGATGTTCTTTTTGTGAACAAAAAGAACCAAAAAAACTTTTTGCAACTTTGTTGCCTTTGGCTTGGCTTGCGGGATGGCGGGAAGTGGTACACGCAAAAGGGGATAAAAGTTTTTTGCTTCTTTTTTTCAAAAAAG
>CAIWAJ010000145.1:0-4533 GCA_903910565.1 uncultured Rhodospirillales bacterium | reverse complement strand
GCGGTCAGCTTCACCCCCGGACGCGGCGCGGTGCTGGTGATGTCCGAGCCGCTCGACATGCAGGAAGGCCCCTGGCACGAGGTTCCCCCCGGCCACGTCCTGGCGACCAAGGGCGGCGTCGCCCTGGTGACCCCTCTCGCCGCGATCGGTTGATTTTTTTTCAAACAACCAAGTTTTTTCGCTTGTGCCACGGCGCATGACGCGCTATGAACGAACCATGAACTCATCTTCCACCCCCGCTCCGGACCAGGCCGCCGCACTGCGCGACCTCGGGCGCGCGCTCAGCGCCGCCTTGGCACCGCTGTGCCTCGCCGTGCTGACGCGGCTGTGGTTCCTCGGCCCCTTTGCGCTGGTGGTCTATCTCCGCCTCAACCGAATGCGCCGAGACTTGGAGAACCTGTTCTCCGCCCTCGCCAACGCTCCGCAAGGCGTGCCCGCCCCGGCACCCACCCGCAAGTCGCCGCGCCGCGCGAACCCGGCGCCCGTATCGCGTCGCCCGGAATCCGCACATCGTTCCCCGCGCGCCGCCCGCCCCGCCGCCCCCGCGCCCGTCGTTTCAACCTCCCCGCGCGCGCGTCCGGCGCCCTATCCCAGACCCGCTCGTCCCGTGTCACGCCCACTCTGGCGAGTCCGTGCGGCGGTTTTCGCGCGACCGTTTTTAAAACGGCGCTGGGCCGAGCCATCTTCGCTCGCCCTAATTGTTACGAAATAGCAACATAAACACCGCATCCTCCGCAAATCCGAGCCCCTGCGCTGCATCCCAACCCCTTCCGCCGCGCGCCGCGCCGCTCTAATCCTGTGCCCGATATCACCACGCGCGGAGGACCGGCACCATGAACCACATCGGACATTACACGGGCGGCAAAATCGTCGCCGGCACCGGCGCCACCGGCCGCGTGTTCAACCCCGCCACCGGCGAACAGTCCGGCACGGTCGCCCTGGCCGGCGCCGCCGAGATCGATGCCGCCGTCGCCGCCGCGAACGCCGTCTGGCCGGCCTGGGCCTCCACCCCACCGCTGCGCCGCGCCCGCGTGATGTTCAAGTTCAAGGAAGCCCTCGAGCGTGCCACCAAGCGCCTCGCCGCCGCCATCACCGCCGAGCACGGCAAAACCCTGGCCGACGCCGAAGGCGAGGTCCAGCGCGGCATCGAGGTGGTCGAATTCGCCTGCGGCATCCCGCACCTCCTCAAGGGTGAATACTCGGAGGCCGTCGCCACCGGGATCGACTCCTGGTCGATGCGCCAGCCCGTCGGTGTCGTTGCCGGTATCACCCCCTTCAACTTCCCCGCGATGGTCCCCCTTTGGATGATCCCGGTCGCGCTCGCCACCGGCAACTGCTTCATCCTCAAACCCTCGGAGAAGGACCCCTCGGCCAGCCTCATCCTCGCCGAACTCCTCGCCGAATCCGGCCTGCCCAAGGATGTCTTCCAGGTCATCCAAGGCGGCCGCGAGGCGGTCGAAGCGATCATCGCCCACCCCGACATCCACGCCATCTCCTTCGTCGGCTCCACCCCGATCGCCGAGAGCGTCTATCGGGGCGGCACCCATCTGGGCAAGCGTGTCCAGGCACTCGGCGGCGCCAAGAACCATTTGGTCGTGATGCCCGACGCCGATCTCGACCAGACCGTGGATGCCCTGATGGGTGCCGCCTACGGTTCGGCCGGCGAGCGCTGCATGGCCGTCTCGGTCGCCGTCGCCGTGGGTGACGCCGGCGATCGCCTGATCGAGAAACTCGCCCCCCGCGTCCGCGCCCTCAAGGTCGGCCCGGGCAATGACCCGGAGTCCGAAATGGGGCCGCTGGTCACCGCCGAGCACAAGGCGAAGGTCTCAGGCTATGTCGATCAGGGCGTCAAGGAAGGCGCCAAGCTCGTCGTCGATGGCCGCGGCCTCACGCTGCAGGGCTACGAGGGCGGCTACTACGTCGGCGGCTCGCTGTTCGACAACGTGACGCCGGACATGACGATCTACAAGGACGAGATCTTCGGCCCCGTCCTCTCGGTGGTGCGCCGCAACAGCCTCGGCGACGCGATCGACCTCATCAACGCCGGCAAGGTCGGCAACGGTACCGCGATCTTCACCGCCGATGGCGGCGCGGCGCGCGGTTTCGCCTCCTCGGTGAAGATCGGCATGGTCGGCGTCAACGTGCCGATCCCCGTCCCGGCCGCCTTCCACAGCTTCGGCGGCTGGAAGGGCTCGCTGTTCGGCGACCACCACATCCACGGGCCGGAGGGCATCCGCTTCTACACCCGCTACAAGGCGATCACCCAGCGCTGGCCGAACTCCATCCGCGCCGGCGCCGAGTTCACGATGCCTCAGATCGGGCGCTGAAGCGCCCTGGGGCCTCAGATCGGGCGCTGACGCGCCCTGGGGCCTCAAATCGGCCGGTAACCCTCAGGCCGCCACCCCGCCATTACGCAAATAATGACGGAGGTAGCGGCTGGTGATCCGCTCGGTCGAGACCACCAAAGCCACATCGATGGTGTTGAACTGTTCATCGATCACCGCCCCGTCGCCGACGGTGCCGCCGAGCCGCAGGTAGCCCTTCAGCAAAGGCGGGAGAGACATGAAGGCTTGTCGCGGGTCGAACGTCCCTTCCGCCTTGCGCCGGAGATCGACGAACCGGCCGGGCAGCGCGACCGGACGGCTCGCCGCCGGGGTAAGGTAATTGTGGCCGAGCAGTGAAAGCTGATCGGCGATCGCATCGGGGTCGGTGCCCGGCAGGCTGGCGCAGCCGAACAGAAGGTCGATCCCGCGGGGATGGACGAACTCCGCGATCCCCCGCCACAGCAGTTGCAGCACCGCGCCGGAGCGGTAGCGCGGATGCACGCAGGAGCGCCCAAGCTCCAGCACCCGCCCGCTGCCGAGCAGGGGGGCGATATCGAACTCGCTGGCCGAGTAGAAACCGCCAGCGATCGCGGCGGCTGGAGCATCGATCAGCCGATAGGTCGCCACGATGCCGCAGGCCAGGTCGACCGCGCTGTCATCCACCACGATCAGGTGGGATGCCACTTCGTCGTGCCGGTCCCGGTCCCTTCGGGCCAGCCGGGTCATCGCGTCCGGCCGAGCGCCCATCTCGTCGTAGAACACCGCGTATCGCAGCGCCTGCGCCGCGTCGATTTCGGCGGCGCCACAGGCGAGGCGGACGCTCAGCGTGCCAGCGCGGGCCGCATCGCTCATCGGCGTGATCATGTTCATGGCGCGCACTCCGCTGTTTCGCGAATCCGCAGCCGGGTGCTCCCGGCCGGTCGATCCTGATAGCAACGGGCATGCGACAGAGCGGTGACGCCCGGATGAAAATTTGGCGACAGGCGAAAACCGGGTTGAAGCGAAAACCGCGCCGGTGTTCTTGTCGTCTGATGATGAAAGTACGAGTCACCGGCGCACCGTGCCGGGCCGCAGCGGGAGACCAGACATGATGGCGCAATCCGGCAGCCAGAGCTTCGAAGAGGCGCCGCCGATCGCCTATGTGGATCCGGCGATGTCGGCCTTGCAGCGCGCGGCGGTCCGGATGGTCGAGTTGATTGGCGGCCAGCGCAAGCTGAAGGCCGTCTATGACGGGTTCCGCGCCGATGGCGGTACCGCCGAGACCTTTTGGGACGAGATGATGCGCCGCACCGGCATTACACTGCGCTTCGACGATGCGGCGATGCGCGCGATCCCCCGCACCGGGCCGCTGCTGATCGTCGCCAACCACCCCTACGGATTGGTCGACGGATTTGGCCTGTGCTGGCTGGCCAGCAAGATCCGGCCGGATTTCCGCCTGCTCATCAACTCCGTGCTGGTGCAGACGCCGGAGACCCGGGACTACTTCCTGCCGCTCGATTTCGCCGGCACCGCCGAGGCCACCGCCACCAACGTCCGCTCCCGCGCCGAAGCCAGGCGCTACCTCGATGACGGCGGCATGGTGCTGGTCTTTCCGGCCGGCGCCATCTCCACCTCGCCCGACCCGCTCGGCCGCCGCCCGGCGATGGACGGGCCGTGGCAGCCCTTCATCGGCCAGTTGCTGCAACGCGCCCGCTGCCCGGTGGTGCCGGTCTATTTCCACGGCCAGAACAGCCGGATTTTCCAGATCGCCAGCCATCGCAGCCAGACCATCCGCCTCGCCTTGATGGCCGGCGAAATCCGCCGTCGCTTCGGCACCCCGCTCGATCTCACCATCGGTGCTGCCATCGACTATGCCGAGTTCGACGGCATCAGCAGCCGCGCCGATCTCGCGGCGGAACTGTGCCGGCGGACCTATGCGCTCGGCGGGATCGACACGACGAAGCCCGGCATGATCGTGCCCTGGCCGAAGGCGTTGCAGGGAAAGCCCAGCAAGCCTTCGGATGCTCCCGGCTTTTGGCGCGCTATTTTGCCCGCGGGTCCAGCGCGTCGCGCAGCCCATCACCGACCAGGTTGAAGCTCAGCACCGCGAGGAAGATCGCCGCCCCCGGGAAGATCGCCAGCCAGGGTGCCTGGGTGAGGAAGCGCTGCGCCGAGTTCAGCATGCTCCCCCAGGAGGGTGCCGGCGGCTGCTGGCCGAGGCCGAGGAAGG
>CAIWAJ010000144.1:0-6080 GCA_903910565.1 uncultured Rhodospirillales bacterium | reverse complement strand
TCACCGATTACGGCTTCTTCATCCAGACGGACGCGGCCATCAACCCCGGCAATTCCGGCGGGGCGCTGGTGGATATGAACGGGCGCCTCGCGGGCATCACTTCGGCGATCTATTCGCGCTCCGGCGGCTCCATCGGCATCGGCTTCGCCATCCCCTCCAATGACGCCCAATTCGTCATCGACCGCCTGCAGAAATTCGGCCGCATCAAGCCCGGCTGGGTCGGCGCCCGCGTCCAAAAACTCACCCCTCTGCTGGCCGACGCCGCCGGCATGCCCCGCAAGGAGCGCAACACCGATGGCGTCATCGTCACCGGCCTCGATATCGACGCCCCGGCCATCGGTATCCTGCGTCCCGGCGACATCATCACCGGCGTCGAGCAATCCACCCTCAAGGATGCCCGCACCTTCAACCGCGCCGTCGCCATCCTCGATGTCGGCTCCATCGCCCAGTTCGAAGTCTGGCGCGCCGGCCAGAAAGCCACCATGGCGCTGCCGGTCGGCGACAACCCCTTCGACCTCAAATTCGGTCAGGGCAAGCCGATGACCGACATGTCCGCCGACTTCACCGACCCGCCGGACCTCGGCCTCGGCCTCGGCCCGATCACCGCGGACATCCGCACCCGCTACGAAATCTCCGCCGACGTCACCGGCGTCGCCGTCGTCACCGTCGACCCCCGCAGCCGCGCCTCCGAGGCCGGCATCGAGGCCGGTGACGTGATCCAGCGCGTGCAGATGGAACCGGTCGGCTCGGTCCGCGAATTCTGGTCCCAGGTCGATTCCGCCAGGCGCAACCGCCATACGCGCATCATGCTCTTGGTTCGCGGGCCGTCGGGCGAAAGGTGGGTGACTTTGCCAAGCGTCTGAGGAAGCGTGTTCTTTTTGTGGACAAAAAGAACCAAAAAAACTTTCTGTTCCATCCATGCCGTTGGCGTACGGAGGGCGGATGGTGGGGAGCGGCACCCAGCAAAACGGATAAAAGTTTTTCGCTTCTTTTTTTCAAAAAAGAAACGCTTCCGTCCCTTCTCACTCCCGCTATAACCACCCCATGAAAAGCAACGAAACCTGCGCCGTCATCGGCCTCGGCAATATGGGCATCGAGGTCGCCGGCCGCCTCGCCCTCGGCGGCCCCGTCAACGGCTTCGACCTCTCGCCCGATCGCCGGGCCCAGGCCGCCGAACGCGGGATCATCACCTCCGAGACCCTCGCCGAAGCCGTCGCGGGTTGCTCCACCGTCCTCCTGAGCCTCCCCACCCCAGCCGCCTCGCGCGCCACCGTCGCCGCCCTCGCCGGGCTGCTGCCGAAGGGCGCCTTGGTGATCGAGACCAGCACCGTCACCCCCGCCGACATCGCCCATATGTCGGCGCTCTGCACCGCCGCAGGGGTCGGCTTCGTCGATGCCGCCATCCAGTCGGGCGTCGAAATCATGGCCCGCGGTGGGAGCGTGCTGTTGATCGGCGGGGAAACCGCCGAACTCGCCCAGGCCCAACCCTGGCTCGATGCCCTGTCCAGCAAGCAGACCGTGATGGGGACCACCGGCGCCGGCGCCGCCGCCAAGGTGATCAACAACGCCGTCGCCCACGCCGTCTACGTCGTCCTCGCCGAAGCCCTCGCCATGGCCCGCGCCAACGGGATCCCGACAGAGAAATTCGTCGACATGATGAAGGGTGCCGACGCCGGCCTGATGCGCCCGCTCACCCACCGCATCGGGGAGCGCACCGCCCAACGCAATTTCGCGCCGGGCATGCCGATGGATGCCGCCCGGAAAGACAGCGTGCTCGCCCTTGAACTCGCCCAGGCCGATGGCATCCCGCTCTTTGCCATCCAGGCCGCCCACACCGTCTACGAAATGGCCGTCGCCGCCGGGATGGGCCGCGACGACTACGCCGCGCTCACCACTTTGTGGGACAAATGGATCAAGGACTGATCGCTACTCCATCTCCCAGTCCCGCCACCACAGCGTCGCCACCTGCGTCTCCGCCGCCCGCTCCTCCGGGCTCATCGCCAGCCACGCAGTCAACCGCTGCAACACCCGCCGCTGCGGTCCGGCGAGGTCCATCGCCAAGGCCTCCTCCACCCCCCACCAGCGCAAATCCTCCAACTCGCCCGACCCCGCCAGCTCGCCGCTGACATGTGCCGCGTCCACCACCAGGAACCGCGCATCGAACCGCACCGGGGAGGGCTCCGGGGTTACCGCCCGGCAGAGATAGTCGATGCCGTGCAACACCGGTGGATTGCCCAGACTGAGTCCGGTCTCCTCCTCCAACTCCCGCGCCGCCGCCACCCCGAGCGCGCGGGCCAGGCTCGGGTCAGCCGCCCGTTCCAGCCGGCGGACCACATGGTCCGGCATCGGGGAGCCGACATCGGCCTGGTGGTCCGCCGGATCGACCGCCCCACCGGGAAACACCAGCCGGTTCGGCATGAATTTATGCTTGGCGCCCCGCATGCCCATCAGCACCAGCGGTTCCTCCCCGCGGAGTACCAAAAGGCTCGCGGCCGGTCGGGGGATCACCTTCGGCGTCGGTTCGGCTGTGCTCATCACGTACTCCTTACCCCAGGGTCGCGCCGCCGGGCGATCGTGACAAGCCCTGACGGTTGAATTTCACGGTGTCGCGCCCCATGGTGCCGAAATGATCGCCGATGCAGCCCTCCAGCCGCCCGACCGGCCCGATGCCGCACACGTCGTGCCGCTGGACGCGTCCAGTGTCCAGCGCCGCATCGGCGTGAAGTCGGCCGTCGCCCTGCCGCCGCCGCCGCTGTTGTTGCCGGCCGCGGGGTTCTGCGCCGCCTGGCTCGAACAGGCACATGGTGCCGCCTACGGCCGGGTCGGCGCGCTGGGTTGCTGGATGCTGCCGGATGGGCTGCTCGGCGGGCGCTGCTTCGCCGGGCTGGATGAGGGGAGCGTCACCGCGCCCGACATCATGCCGCTTTATCTCCGCACCGCGCTCGCCGCCGACACGGTGGAGGACGCACCGCACCGCCAGGGCCGTCGGGTCCGCAGGGTACGCGGAACGGTCGCCTCGATCGGGACCATCGGCTACGACACCTTCGGCCATTGGCCGCTCGATATCCTGCCGCGGCTCTGGACCCTGCGCGAGACCCTGGGCCGCCAGGCCGACACGATGCGCTACGCCTTCCCCGCCGACCTGCCGGTCTATGCCCGGAAAATGCTTACCGCCCTCGGAATCCCCGCCAACCGGCTCGAGACCTATGATCGCGAAACCGAGATCCTCCGGGTCGACACGCTGGTCCTGCCGTCGATGGCGCATGAGGACTATCGCTTTCACCCCGCCGCGAGCCGGTTCTTCGATGCCGTGGTGTCCCGCCTCGCCCCGGCGCATGGCGAGACACCCGCGCGCATCTTCCTCTCCCGCGCCGGCTGGAGCGGCGGGGCTGCGGCGACGCGGCGTATCGTCAACGGCGCGGAAATCGCCGAGCTGCTGACGGCGCTGGGCTTCGTCACCGTGCACCCGGAAACCATGACCTGGCCGGAACAGGTGGCGCTGTTCGCCGGCGCCCGGGTGGTGGTGGGGGAGCACGGCTCGGCGATGAAGAACCTGCTGTTCGCACCTCCGACCACCGCGGTGATCAACCTGCACTTCCTCAACATGACCCAGACCGGGATCGCCGCTTTGCGAGGCCACCGTATGATGTATCTCGACAGCGAGACCGACGAGGTCTCGCCGGACGGCGTGGTGGGTTACCGGATCGATCCCGGCAAGCTGCTCGCCTGCGTCGACGCCGCCGTGATGGCCACGCAATGAGTGCGGATCTCGCCTGGGCCGAGCAATGGCGCGCGGAGCAACGGGTGCGCAGCGCCTTCGCCTGCGCCGAGGTGGCGCTCGCCACCCTGGCGCGCTGGCAGATCGGCGCCGAGGAGATCGCCCATGCGACCGGCGGCTTCTTCCGCATCATCGCGGTGCGCACGACGAGCAGCGATGCCGCGATCGACGGGGAGACCCAGCCGTTCATTCTGCAACCGGAGATCGGCATCCTCGGCTTCCTCGCCCGCCGCGGCGCCAACGGCCCCGAGTTGCTGGTGCAGGCCAAGACCGAGCCGGGGAACGAGGGCGCGGTGCAGCTCGCGCCGAGTTTCCAGTGCACGCCGAGCAACTACACCGCCCGCCATGGCGGCACGCCGGCGCCGTTCTTCGACCATTTCGCCGCCCCGCCAGAAGGCTCTGTGATCAGCGACCTGCGCCAGAGCGAGCAGGGGACGCGGTTTTTTGGCAAATTCAACCTCAACATGGTGGTCGAACTGCCCGCCGCCAGCGCGCCTGACGCGATGGGCCCCGCCTGGCGCTGGCTCGATGCCGCCGCGCTGCGGGCGTTGCTGGTGCATGACAACGTGCTCAACACCGATGCCCGCAGCGTGCTGGTCAGCACGCCCTGGCGCTATTGGGCACAAGGTGAACCCTTCGCGCGCTGGCAGGGTAGGGGCGGGTTCGGCGCGGCGCTGCTGCGCTCCTACCGCCATGGCGATGCCGATGACCCGCGGGCCTGGCTGCTTGCCCAGCGGGCGGCGACCACGATCGCCCATGCGCGCCTGGCGCTCGCCGATCTGCCGGGATGGCGGATGCGGGATGGCGCGCTGGCGCCGATCGCCCCCGGCGGCTTCGCCGTGCGGGGCTACCGGGTGCAGGCGCGCGATCGCGAGGTGCCGAACTGGGACCAGCCGCTGGTCGACAGTGCCGGCGACGGGCAAATCACGCTGCTCTGCCAGGAACGCGACGGGGTGATGCGCGTGCTGCTGCGCGCCCGTGCCGAGGCGGGGTTGGGCAATCGTGTCGAAATCGCCGCCAGTGTGCAGATTGCGCCGGGTGCGGGGGCGGAGCGTGGCATCGAGGCGGATCTCGCCGCGGCCGCGGCAACGGGCCAGGTCCATCTCGCTTGCCATCAATCCGAGGAGGGCGGCCGGTTCCATCGGGACGGCAATGCTTACCACATCGTCGAGCTGCCGGCCGAAACGCGGTTCGAGCTGCCGGCGGGGTTCCGCTGGGTCACCGTTCGGCAGCTTGAAACCCTGTGTACCACGCCGGGCCTGGTGACCAACGAGGCCCGTAGCGCCGTGAGCCTGTTGCTGTCGCTCGCCTGAGCACGGTCTGGTCGCGCACGCCCATCCGGGGCATGCTGCACCATCGCCCCAAAACGGAGAAAGCGACCCATGAGCTATCTGCACACCATGCTGCGCGTCGGCGACCTCGAGCGCAGCGTCAAGTTCTACACCGAGATCTTCGGCATGACCGAACTGCGCCGGCGCGACGTGCCGGAGGGCAAGTACACTCTCGTCTTCCTCGGCTTCGGCGATGGCGGCACCGAGCTGGAGCTGACCTATAACTACGGCACCGAGAGCTACGATGTCGGCACGGGCTTCGGCCATCTCGCCTTCGGGATGCCCGACGTCTACGGCGCTTGCGAGAAGATGCGCGCCGCCGGGGCCAAGATCACCCGCGAGCCTGGGCCGGTGAAGTTCGGCACCACGGTGATCGCGTTCGTCGAGGATCCGGATGGCTACAAGATTGAGTTGATTGAGCGGAAGTAAGAGAAGGGAAGGGCTTCTTTCTGAAAAAAGAAGCAAAAATATTGAGGATAGCCTAGATAACGAATTGTATTCGTTAGTGAGAACGTGAGTTTAGTGTGGATAAGTGGCTCGCCGTAGCGTCTTTGAAGCCACGAGCGAAGGCAAGCCATTTATCCACACGGCCGACGGATGGCGCGGATTTTTCTTCACAGCCGGAGCCATTCTCGCAGGATCATGGCGAGGCGTGAGGCCGGTAGGATGTTGAAGTGCCACGCGCATTCCTTAAGGGAGAGGTGGAAGTTATGCATTGGGACGTCGTTGAACCGGCGGAGATGCCGCTTGGTCTGGTTCCAGAAGTTCTCGATCCCGTTGATGTCCGCCGTTTCGCACGAACGCCTGCTTGTGGTTGACGCGCCGGCGCCGGGAGCCCGAGACGTCGAGGACGTCATAGGCTGAGAAACTGTCTGTAAAGACGATAGAATCTGGCTTGATCCGCTGCTGAATGATCGGCATCAGCGTGCTGCGGCCGGCGTTGGGGATGCCGACCGCATGGACGTTGCCTC
>CAIWAJ010000143.1:0-2114 GCA_903910565.1 uncultured Rhodospirillales bacterium | reverse complement strand
TCGATATATTTCAATGCTCTATGACCTGGGGCTAAAGCCCCCGTAGCCCCAGGTCGCGGAGAGATTTGGCCCTTCGGAGAGAGATTCGGGCGCTCGTTGCGACTGCGGAGCCCCAAGTCGTCCGCGCAAAACCGCAGGACTCCTGCGCTATTGAGACCCCACGAACCCGCCGGAGAGCGGATTCGCAGAAGGGTGGTGGTGTCCCCGGCGGGATTCGAACCCACGGCCCCAGGATTAGGAATCCTGTGCTCTATCCTGCTGAGCTACGGAGACTTGGGCGGTCGAATAGCAGAAAAGGCAGGGACGCGCCAACTCGGCCGTGGGGTCAGGTGGCGGACCAGGGGGTGCCCCAGGTGTCGTCGAAAACGACTTCGGCGAGGGGGGCGCGGCGGACGGGGCCGAATTTGCCGCGGGGGAAGCCGAGGGGGAGGATCGCGTAGGAGTGGTAGCCCTCGGGGATCCCCATGGCGGCTTCGGCGGCGGCTTCGTGGATGAGGTAGAGGGTGGTCAGGGTGCAGCCGAGGCCGAGCGCGCGGGCGGCGAGGAGCATGTTTTGCACTGCGGGGTAGATCGAGGCGCCGGAGCCGCGGGGGCCGCCCTGGCAGGGGACGATCCAGACCGGGGCTTCGTGGATGTGGTCGGCCAAATGCTCGGCCGCGGCAAGCATGCGCTCGAAGGCCTCCTGCGAGGTGCCTGGGGCGGAGCCGCCGGCGCGGTAGCGGGGGCCGACGACCTCGTGCCATCCGCGCTTGTAGAAAGCGCCGGCGGCGGCCTTGATGGCGGGGTCGCGGATCACCAGGAATTTCCAGGGCTGCTGATTGCCGCCGCTGGCCGCGCAGGTGCCGGCCTCGAGAACCTGATTGAGGAGGGCGTTGGGGACCGGCTCATCCTTCAGGCGCCGCATGGAGCGGGTGGTGCGGATGATGTCGAACAGGTCGGCGGTGTCGGTCATCTCGGAGGTCCTGATGCTTGGTTTGGCGCATTCGGCACGGGATTGGCGGGCGGTGCAAGCCCGTGGGCTATGCCGGGGCTCGGGTTCGTGACAACGTTCGCGCAAAGGGAGATCGGCCATGCCATTCTTTGAACGCGGTAACGTCAGGATCCACTACCAGGAAGCGGGGTCGGGCTTCCCGCTGCTGCTGATCCCCGGTGGCGGGCTGAACGCGACCATGCCGTTTGTCGGCGAGAAGGCGCCGTTCAACGCGATGGAGATTTTTCAGCGCGATTATCGCTGCATCACCATGGACCTCCGTAACGCCAATGAGGGGCAGTCCAGCGGGCCGCTGGAGCCGGAGCGGCCGTGGGACAGCTATACCGACGACCACCTGGCGCTGCTCGACCATCTCGGGGTGGATCGGTTCATGGTGCTCGGCTTCTGCATCGGCGGGCCTTTCATCTGGAACCTGCTGCGGCGGGCGCCGGAGCGGGTGGTGGCGGGGGTGCTGACGCAGCCGAGCGGCTCGCGCCCGGACATGCGGGACCTGTTTTTCAACAACAACATGACCGGCTGGGGCCCGGCGCTGTGCGCGCGGCGGCCGGAGATCACCATGGCCGACGTCGAGGCCTTCCTGACCCGGATGTACCGGACCAACCCCGACTTCGTCTTCACGGTGACCCGGGACTTCGTGCGGAACTGCCACACCCCGCTGATGGTGCTGCCCGACGATGTGCCGGCACACCCCTACGCGGTGGCGATGGAAAGCGCGCGCCTCGCACCCAATGCGCAAGTCAGCCTCTATCCTTGGAAAGACCCGCCGGAGCTGATTCCGCTGGCTGTGCGGCATATCGCGACGTTCCTGAAGGCGCACAGGCCTTCTTGAGGGAAGGGTGTTCTTTTTGTGAACAAAAAGAACCAAAAAAACTCTGACGCGAAGCGAAGCGTAGCGGCGGCGGGAGCGGCAGCGGATCGGCTTCGATCCGCGAGAGCGCTCTCCCATGCCGTTGGCGTACGTAGGCGGGATGGCTGTGAGAGGCAGTCTACTGTTCCGGTATAGAAACAATTAGAACATGAATTTGGCTCCGCGGCTCAGTCCCTGGGTAATCGCCTGGGGAGGAGCTTCATCGGTTTTCCCTCGGAGTTGGGGTACCAGAGGATGGCTTCGCGCTGTTTGCGG
>CAIWAJ010000142.1:0-6900 GCA_903910565.1 uncultured Rhodospirillales bacterium | reverse complement strand
GGCCTTTGGCACCGATCTGCTCGGCGAATTGCAGGTCGATCAGAGCCGGGAGTTCCTGCTGCGCGCCGAGGTGCTGTCGCCGATCGACATCATCCGCTCCGCCACCACCATCGGCGCGCAATTGCTGCGCATGGAGGGCAAGCTCGGCACGTTGCAGCCCGGCGCCTTCGCCGATCTCATCGCCATCGACGGCGATCCGCTGGCCGATCTCGGGCTGTTCCAGGAGCAGGGCCGCCACATCGCGGCGATCATGCAGGGCGGCCGGTTCCATAAGAACCGGCTGAACTGAAGCCCTATTCCGGCGCGTCCAGCCGGTTAAGCAAGGCGAGCAGCGTGGCCGCCAACGTATCGTCGGGCTGCGCCGCCGCGCCTCGGAAGCGGGAAAGCGCGTGACAATCCGCGAGGATCAGTCCGTCTGGCAACGTGTGAAGCGTGCCATGCCGGAAGCGGAACCGGGTGCCAGGAATTCCGCAGGCCTGCAGCACGGCGGCATGCGCGAGGGCACCCAGCGCAAGCACTCCGCGGAGCTGCGTCAGCGCGGTGAACTCCGCGGCCAGGAAGCCGTTGCAGGCATTGACCTCAGAGGGTTCCGGAAGCCCGGATGCCGGCACGCAGCGAACGGCCTGGGTGATGCGCGTATCGAGCAGCGGTACACCGCCATCCGCGTCCGGTCGGGTGCCGATGCGGCCGCAGCGCTGGAGTACGGAGAGCAACAACGTGTCGTGCGGATCACCATCGCTGCCCATGGCAACGATCAGCACGCGAGCGGAGAGCGAGCCTCGGCTGTTGGCGGGCCGCGACTGGCGCTCGGCCGCCAACCGCGGGCAAAGCTGGCAATCGGCGGCGGGGGGGAGCGGAGCGGGGCGGTCCTGAATATCGATATCCATGACCAGGAGACTGGCGCAGAAACCTTAACCAGCGGTTGCGCAGGTGGTGATCAGGCGAAGAGATCGTAGATCGTGCGCTCGAACCGTGCGAAGGCGGCGAGGGTGGCCGGGTCGGCGAATGGCAGCGTCTGGGTCATGAACACGCCGCCGATTCCCGCTGCCGGGTCGATCCAGCAATAGGTGTTGGCTATGCCGGCCCAGGCCAGACTGCCCGCACGTCTGCCGGTCGGGGCGTCTTCCGTGCTAATCATGAAGCCCGCGCTCCAGTGCTTCTCCATACCCGGGAAGAACTCCGCATCCTGCGAGCGGGGCGGATCGTTGGAGATCATCCGGCGCACCCGTACCCCCGGTTCCAACTGGTTGGTGGTGAGGGCCGCCATGCTGGCCGGCGACAGCAGGCGCGTACCTTCGTGCACGCCGCCATTGAGGATGAGGCGGATGAAGCGCAGATAGTCTCGCGCCGTGCCGTGGAGGAAACCGCCGCCCATGCAGTACTGTACCGGCCGATCCATGGTAAAGCCGATATCGGCGAAGCTGCGGTCCGGCTGGCGGCGCATGGTGGTGACGCGGCGCGCACGCTGGGCGTCGTCCAGCACGATCGCGGTATCGGTCATCCCGAGATCGGCCAGCAGGCCAGCGGCGAGGTGGAGATCGAGCCGCTCGCCGGTGACCGCCTCGATCGCAAGACCGGCGACATCGGTGTTGATCCCGTAATTCCACGCCGTCCCAGGGTCGAACAGCAGCGGAGTGCGGGCCAGCTCTCCGGCATCGGCGGGCAGACGGGCGAGGCCAGTCGTCGCGATGTAGCGGCCGATATCGACGTTCCACGTGTTGTAGCCGAAGCCTGCCGAGTGGGTCAGGACGTGGCGCAGCGTGATCGGACGGGCCGCCGGGCGGAGCCGTGGCGTGCCGTCGGGCCCGTAACCCTCCAGCACCTGCGGGGATGATAGCGCGGGCAGAACGTCGGCCAGCGGCGCATCGAGTGCGAGACGCCCAGCATCGACCTGGCGCATCGCGGCAGCTGAGACAATCGCCTTGGTCATCGAGGCGAGGCCAAAGATCCTATCGGTGGTCATCGCCGCCGCGCCACACGTTCCGGCGGCGCCTTCATAGAGGGGGCCCGCGGCGGTGGTCGCCATCGCAACGACGCCAGGGACCTCCCGCAACATATCTGTGAGGAGGGCATTGAGCGTCACATGAGTGGTCATCGCAGGGTCCGGCTGGGGGAGCGTGATGCTGCGTCAAGACGCCGGGCGCCGCCAGGGGTGTTGACACAGGTCAACGAAATTCGCCTCCCGTCCAGGTAAGGTCCCGCCATCAATAGGAGGATCTGGCGATGATCGCAGCCGACATCATGACCAAGAACGTGGTGACCGTGACGCCGGACACCAGCGTTGTCGACATCGCGCGCCTGCTGCTGGAGAAGCGGATCAGCGCCGTGCCGGTGGTCGAGAACGGCAGGCCGGTCGGTATCGTCAGCGAGGGCGACCTGTTGCGTCAGGTGGAGCCTGGGACACCCCGGCAGCCGAAATGGCTGGAGATGTTTTTCTCCCGCGATACGATGGCGGCCGAATACATCCATTCCCATGCGCGGACCGCGAGGCAGATCATGACCCGCGAGGTTATCTCCGTGATGGAGGACACCGCGATCAGCGACATTGTCGATTTGCTTGAGGGCAAGCGGATCAAGCGGGTGCCGGTGGTCGACATCGGCGGCCATGTGGTTGGCATCGTCAGCCGCTCGAACATCATCCATGCCCTGGTGGCGCGCGCCGAGAAGCCGGTGCGTTCCGATGGTGACGACGATACGCGCATCCGCAATGCCTATCTCGCCGAGATCCGCGCCCAGGCCTGGGCCGAGCTTCCCGATGAAGGCAACGTGATCGTCGACAAGGGCGTGGTGCACCTGTGGGGCGCAGTGCGCTCGCCCGAGATACGCAAGGCGATGACGGTTGCTGCGATGAACATCCCCGGCGTGAAGGGGATCGAAGATCACATGGGTGAGCGCCTCGTCAGCGACCCCATGACGTGGGCAAGTTGGCCGGCGCCGCCTCCGGCCTGACGGGCTGGGCGCACGGGCAATTGATGGTGAGGGAGGGACTTCCTGGTTCACACAGGTGGCCCCTCTCCTCCTTCTCCTGGCATGGCGCGCGGCAGCCGGACAGTGAACACCGCGCCACCATCGCGGTTGACGGCATCGATCGTGCCGCCCATTTCGTTGACGATGCGGCGGCAAATTGACAAGCCGAGGCCGGTGCCTTTGCTGACGTCCTTCGTGGTAAAGAACGGCTCGAAAATGCGTGGCATCACGCTGTCTGGAATGCCGCCGGCGCGGTCGGCGACGGTTAGTTCAATTTCATCGCCGTCGGCGTGGACCGCGATATCGATGAATTGGGTAACGTCACCGCTCGCTGGATGACTGCCATAGGCGTCGATGGAATTGGCGATGAGGTTGATCAACACCTGCTCGAACGGCCCGGCATGGCCCATGACCCGCGGCGTGCCGTCCGCGCCACCCAGTTGATCGCCGATTCTGAGGGAGCAGCCATTATGTCGCAGGCGCTCCACCATGATTTCGGCGACCGCCTCCAGCGCATTGTAGACATCCACCGGGGCGGCGTCGCTCATCTCGCTGCGGCTGAATTCCCGGATATGACGGATCACGTTTGCACTGCGGTCCACCAGTGCCATGATTTTTTCCAGCCGCTCCCGAATTCTTGCCGTCCGTGGCGGCTCGTCGGGTAGTTCCAGGCCGATCAGCTCAACGTTGAGCGAGATTGCCGCCAAAGGTTGATGGAGCTCGTGGGCGATTCCCGCGGCCATCTCGCCGAGCGACGCGAGTTTGGAGGCTTCATCCAGGAAGTCGCTGAATTCCTTCTCGCGGGTGATGTCGATGGCGAAACCGGTGAGTATGCAAGAGCCGACCCGTCGCTCGCTGACCCGAACCATGTCACGCACCCATATCAGCCTGCCGTCGGCGCGGCGCATAGGATAATCAAGGGTGGCCTCGTCCTCGCGCATCGCGCGGGCGAGCATTTCATTGCGGGCCACGAATGCGTCGCCAGGAAGCATCCTGGCCATGGCGCCGATCTCCGCGAGCTGTTCCGCGGTGTAGCCGCTCTGGCGCACGATGCTGCGTGAGACATACGGGACCGAGGTGATGCGGAACTGCCCGTCGACCATCGCGGCTTCCAGCTGGTACAGCACGCATGGGCTCTCGGTTGTCAGTTCTTCGAGGCGGTGCGTCGTCTCCCGCAGTCGGTCCTGGAGAATGCGGTACTCGGTGACGTTGTGGAGGCAGGTGATGAAGCGGCGAATCACCACGCCGTCCTCGATGACCGACCCGATTGGCCGCGATGTGATATCAATCCAGCGCACCGTTTCGTCCGGCAGCACGATGCGATATTCAAGCCCGCCGCTGGGGTCGCCGTGCAGCAGCCCGCGCATACGCGCGCGCATCTTGGCCGCATCGTCACGATGCGGCTGCAGCAGTTTCGGGTTGCCCAGCAGTTCGCCGGCGGGGATTCCGAGTTCCCGGCTTGATTGCGGCGAGACATATTCGAATACCCGCGCACCGTCCGGGCTTACCCGCCAGACGATGACGACCTCGCGGATGTTCTCCGCCAATTCGCGCAATCGCGCGAACCCCTCTGCCGACAGCACGGCCTGCAAGCGTGCCAACTGCGCGCGCTGGTGGCTACGCCACAACAAGCCGAGCAGGGCAATGGCGCCGAGGAGGGTGGCCGTGGCGAGGTAGCCGACGAGCTTCGCGCGCCGGATCGATTGCTCAGCCAAAACCGTGATTTCCGCGCTGGGCATGCTCGCGAGCACGACGAGGTCGCCAACGCGTGCGCGCGCCGCCGCGACCAAAAAGGCTCGGCCCCCTTCCTCAGTTACATTGGCGATAACGCTTGCACCTGCGGCAATCTGGTCCAGTCGCAGATTGGCACCCGGCACAGGCGCGCTCGAGGCGCCGAGCAGCGTGCCGTCGGTGCGCAGTACGGCATGCCCCATTTTCCGCAACAATGTGCTCGACTTGCTTGCCCCGAGCGAATCGACCAACCCGTGCGGATCGATCGAAACCACGGTGACCCCTAGGAGTGCGCCTTTGTCGCGCGTCGCATGGGCATACTGGACCGTCAATCGGCCGGTGGCGCGTCCGATCACCGGACGGCCGAAAATCGAGTCACGGCCGTCGATGGCGATGGCGCGATAATGCTCGCGGTCGGACATATCCAGGCCAGGCGCGAGGGACGGTTCGGTAGACCACAGGGATATTCCGTGGGAATCTATGCCGCCGACTTGGATGACATCATTGCCGGGCTGTCCGACAATGACGCGCAAGCGCTCGAGACCCTGCTCATGCGTCCGCGTTTCGCCCGACATGATGGCAACCGTGACGAAATCGCCGATCGCGCTCAGCGTCTCGTAGCGCGTCATATGGTCATGCAGCGTGTCGACGATGTGGGTCGTTTCGTGGCCGAGCGCATGCTCGACCTCCTCCGTGGCGTCGCGCAGTATGCGTTGCTCGATTTGCGCTTCGATCACCGTGTGGCCTGCCAGCGTCGAGATCATCGCCGCGGCCAGGATTGCGTAGTAGCGCCAGCCCGGCCTTCCGGCAGCGCCTGGCGCGGCTGGTTCCATCGTCAGGTTCCCGCCACCGTCTCTGGTCGTGCGATGAACAAGCTGCCGCTCAGGGTGACGGCGGTGGGAAACGGCGCGAAAATCAGCCGCCCGTCAATCTGCCGGACATCATCCTGAATGCTAACGAGCGAAGCCAGCGCGGTTTCAATATTCAGATGCGTCGCGTTCGCCGCGACATTTCCCAGCATGGCGGGCGTAATGTCGATCCGGAATTCGACGTCGGGCCCGCAATCCAGAACCGATAGGCTGAGCACGGTTCCATCGCTGGTGGCGGCGATCACCGCGTTGACCAGCCGGCGGAGCACGTCACGGGTGCCTTCGGCGCGGGCACCCAGTTGGGCGCTGGAATCGGCGAGCGTGCACACGCGGCGCGCCGCTCTCGTTGCCGCGGGGATCGAGGCGGCAACATCCTGTAGGATGTCGGCAGGAGTGGACGGGGCCCGGATCGCCATCGCCGGCGCGTCGGGCGCTGGGGCACGGGCAGTCTGAGACCGTCGGGCAAGTGTGGCCTCATGCGCCAGCCGGACCAATTTGAGCAACGCCTGCGGGCGAAACGGCTTTTGCAGGAACGCGAAAATCTGCTGGCGATCCACCACGTCCGCAACGGCGGCTGATGTATAGGCGGTGATCAAGACGACACTCACCGCCTCCGCCCCGGTCCGCTCGGCGGCGATGTCGGCCGCGAAGCTGATGCCGTCGCGGCCCGGCATTCGTACGTCGGACACCACGACCGTGATCCCGGGATCATCGCGAATGGCCCGGAGGCCTGCCTGCACATCCAAACGCGCGATGGCGCCAATATCCATGGCCGCCAGGAATTCAACCAGCCCTGCGGCAATCGCGGTGTCGTCGTCCACCACCAGCACTTTGAGCGGTGCCGGCTGCGACGCTGCGGCCGGTGGTGCGGCGTTCATCGAAAACTCCACCGAGAGGTTATGGCCCGGGTGTCGCGGGCACGAGCAGGCAGCTTGCGCAGCTTCGCCATATTGTCGCGTGACACCTGCGTGACCGCACGTGCGCGCTCAGGCCGGATTGGCGATAATCTCAATCGTCGCTCCTCGCATGGTGCAACACGCACTGCCCGCGATCAGCGCCCGACGGCATACCCCTGCATGCCCCGCGGATTGGCGCCGGCGAACATCTGCCCATCCGCCTCCAGCCGGGCAGCGGAGAGGCGGCCCTCGCTCCAGGGGTCGCCCATCTCGGCCTTGTGGCCGCGGCGCTTCAGTTCTTCCAGCACCTTCGGGTCGTAGCGGCCCTCCAGCACCACCTTGCCCGGCCGTGCCACGCGCGGCCAGAAGCTCGACGGCCAGTGCTCGGTGTGGAAGGACGGCGCGTCGATCGCCTGCTGGATGGTCATGTTGTGATG
>CAIWAJ010000141.1:0-2129 GCA_903910565.1 uncultured Rhodospirillales bacterium | reverse complement strand
TGACCCAGGAGATCACGAACACGGTGTGCCCCTGCGACACCGCCCATCTGACAAAACTGTTTCGGGGGCGGAGGTCCAGGATGTAGAACTTGTTGATCCAGGGCGGGCCGATCAGCAGCGGCCGCTTCAGCACCTTCTCGGTGGTGGGGGTGTACTGGATGAGCTGCATGAGGTCGTTCTGGTAGACCACCTTGCCCGGCGTGACGGCGACGTTTTCGCCGAGCTTGAAGGCCTCCATGTCGGTCATCGAGATGCGGAGGTTGCCCTTGCCGCGCTCGAGGTCGGACAGCAGGTTGTTGAGGCCCTTGATGAGGTTCTCGCCGCCGGTTTCGGCGGTTTTGCGCAGGACCTCGGGGTTGGTGAGCAGGAAGTTGGACGGGCTCATCGCGTCGATGAACTGGCGGGCGTAGAAATCGACCTTCTGGGCGGTGGCGGGTTCCAGTCCGTCGACCTCGGTGACCACTTTCTGCACGTAGCGGGCCGAGAGCAAATAGGACTGCTTGATGAAGTCGAACACCTCGTTGTCTTTCCAGGCGTCGTCCTTGAAGCGGCGATCCTTGGGGTCGGCGTCGATCACGCTCGGTGCTTCCATGCCCATCATGCGCCGCGCGGTGGACTGCCAGAGGGACATGTAGTCCTGCCAGAAGCCAAGCTGGGCCTGCATCATCTTGGCCGGGTCCGCCATCAGGCGGGTGGTCATCTCCATGAAGGCCTGGCCGATATTGAGCGGGTCGGGCTTGGCCGGGCCGCCCTCGGATTGGCGTTTCAGCCATTCGCCGACGATTCGCTGCGAGCGTTCGGCGATGGCGGACATCGAGCGGCCGAGTTCCGCGGGGTCCGGCATTTTGAACGGCGCGGCTTGCTCCGTGCCGGATTTCGGCGTCTTGGGGTCGGCCATGGGCGGTATCCTTTCCGAAGGCGGGCTCGCACTGCTAGATAGGGATCGGACCGGGCGCCCTGCAACGGCAATGGCTGGGGCGGGTGGCGCGAAACGAACGACAAGTGGAGACGGGTGGGTGTTACAGGGCGGCAGGACGGGGTTCAAGTGCGACGGTTGCTAGGGCTGTCCGGCGTTGTCGCTCTGGCTGGCTGCGCGTCGCTGCCTGGCGTGGACCCGCTCGGCTGGTGGCACCAGCAGGAGGGTGGCCGCATCGCGGAGCCGCGGCCGGCCGCGCCGGGGGCGGAGGCGGCGTGGCCGAACCTTTCCTCGGTGCCGACCCGGCCACAGGCTGACGATGCCGCGACGCGGGGGCGGATCGCCGCCGGGCTGGTGGCCGATCGGGCCAATGCGCAATACGCCACGGGTTCGGCGCTGCCGCCGCCGGGGAGGGTGCCGGTGGCGGCGCCGG
Source organism: uncultured Rhodospirillales bacterium (assembly GCA_903910565.1). GTDB lineage: Bacteria > Pseudomonadota > Alphaproteobacteria > Acetobacterales > Acetobacteraceae > CAIYPH01. The sequence continues at coordinate 780 of CAIWAJ010000141.1, read as the reverse complement.
CGGCCGCGTCTGGCATGAATGCGTCGCTTGAGGCTGCCGACCGACCCGCCGTGCCAGCCCCACCGCCGCGCCCGGCGCCGGTCACCAAGGTGGCTGCCACGCCGCTGGCGGCTCCCGTGGCTGCGCCGGTCACGGACACCCCAATGCCGGCGATCCCCGATGGGCCGCCGGCCCCGCCCGGGCTGCCCGGCGTGCGCCAGACCACGATCGCCGCACCCGCCCCGGTGGCGCCGCCGGCGGTGCAAGCCGCGCCGGTGCTGCCGCCTGGCGCGCCGGTGACGGTGGCGTTTGCCGATGGCGCGGCCGAGTTGCCCGCCGCCGCGCGGACCGCGTTGATCGCCCTGGCGGGAGTGCGCGCCGGACGGACGATCGTGGTGGCCGGCTTCGGCGAGGCGCCCGAAGGTGACCCCGCCGCGCAGTCCCGCGCCCTACCGCTGGCTTGGGAGCGCGCCGGCGTCATCGCCAGGGCGTTGCAGGCCGCCGGCGTGCCCGAAGCCGCGCTGAACGTCACCGCCAGCGCCGTCGGGCGGGGCGGCGCCGCCAGGCTTACCGAATAGCCCCGCCTTGCCCAATAGCCAGGACTTGGCCAGTTTGCCCACCGGATTTCTCATCGCCTCTTGCCAACGGACCGACCCATGAAACGCCCGAAGCCAGCCTCCCCCCGCCAGCCCAGCCAGCGAGACGTGGCATGACCCGCCCGCTCTCCATCGGCATCGCCGGCCTCGGCACCGTCGGCGCCGGGGTGGTCACCCTGCTGCGCCAGAACGCCGACATCATCGC
>CAIWAJ010000140.1:0-18839 GCA_903910565.1 uncultured Rhodospirillales bacterium | reverse complement strand
CGGGCTATGCGTCCGTCGTGTTCGCTTCGTCATGTTCGCTCCTGATCCGCGGCAACATTGCCGCTGTCAGGCAGGAAATCCACCTATCGCTCTGTCCGAATTTCCCGAGCCACCTCTCCCTACAACGCCTCCAAGCTCGCCCCCACGCCCCTGGCCGTCGCCCTGTCGGATGGCGACATCGACGGTCACACCATCGGGCTCGGCGGTTACGCGCTGTGGAACGAGACCCTCTACGGCGAATTCGCGCTCTACCAACCCCTCGGGCGAGACCTGCGCAACACCATGGGCGAGAACCCCTATGCCGGGGTGAACCGCCTCGCCGGCGCCATTCCCTACTGGCGGCTCGCGCTGCAGCACGAGTCCGGCAAGCACTCCTTCCAGATCGGCACCTACGGCCTGCGCGCCTCGCTCTGGCCGAACGGCGACCAGTCCGCCGGGCGCACCGATACCTTCACCGACATCGCCTTCGACGCCAACTGGCAATGGATCGCCGACCCGAAATCGGTGGTCAGCGACATGGTCTCGGCCCACGCCCTCTACATCCATGAGGCCACGTCACTCGACGCCAGCCGTGTCCTGATCGGCAGCCATGCCACGAGCCGGCTCGACGTGATGCGCGCTGACGTGTCCTACAGCTTCGCCGCCACCTGGACGCCGACGGTGCAGGCCTTCCACACCCAGGGCACCCGCGATGCCGCCTATTGGGCGACACCATCCGGCCGCGCCAACAGCACCGGCGCGGTGTTCGAACTGGCCTGGGTCCCCTTCGGCAAGCCGGACTCCTGGACCGACCGCTTCAACGTCCGCCTCGCCGCGCAATATATCGCCTATACCGAATTCGACGGCAGCACCCGCGGCGCCTCCCGCAACAACGCGCTTTATCTCAGCGTCTGGTCGGCGTTGCGGTTCTGAAGCCGATGCGGACATCTCTCATTTGGCTCACCCGTGCCGTCCTGCTCGCCGCTCTCGCCCTGTCCGCCCGGCCGCTGTCCGCCATGGCAGGCCCGCCGCTCGAGGAACACGCAAGCCGCGATGGTGTCCTCAACGTCACCCTGGTCGCCGAGGAGCGCGATGTGGCCTTCGATGGGGTGCGCTTCCCGGGGATGATCTACAATGGCCGCTATGAGGGGCCGGTGCTCCGGGTGCAGCCCGGCGACACCATGCGGATCCATCTGGTCAACCGGCTCAAGCAGCCCACCAACCTGCATTTCCACGGCATCGAGACGACCCCGCGCGGCAACAGCGACAACATCGCCATCCTGGTGCCCCCAGGCACCAGCTTCGACTATGCGGTGCCGGTCCCCGCCGACCAGCCGCCCGGGCTCTATTGGTATCACGCCCATGTCCATGGCCTGTCCGAGGCCCAGGTGATGGGCGGTCTCAGCGGCGCCATCATCGTCGAGGGCAGCGACAAGCGCATCGCCGGCCTCGCGGGGGTGCAGGACCGCGTGCTCGTTCTGAAGGACTACACCGTCGAGGACAGCGAGGACCCGCTGATCGACGAGGAACTGCATGGCGTCATCCAGTCGGTGAACGGCCGCCGCCTGCTGGACCTGACGATGGCGCCCGGCGAGACGCAGCTCTGGCGCATCGGCAACCACAGTTCGAACATGCTGTTCCACCTGCGCCTGGCCGGCCATCGCTTCCGCGTCATTTCCGAGGATGGCGGTTTGCTGCGCTCCGAGGTGACTGAAGAGGTGCTGCACCTCCGCCAGGGCTCGCGGATGGAGGTGCTGGTGCAGGCGGGCGCGGAGGGAGATTACGATATTGTCTCCGAACACGTGTTGACCGGCGACAAGCGCGAGCGTGCGATCGGCAGGCTGCACGTGCGCGGCCATCCGGCCACGGCCGCGGCGATCCCTCCGGTCGGCGCGGAGTCCCCCGATCTGCGCCTGCTCCAGGTCACCGAGCACCGCACCATCGTTTTCTCGCAGGAAGACGACGAGTCACGCTTCTACATCGACGGCAAGACCTACGATCACGCCCGCACAGATCTCACAGTGCGCCACGGCAGCGTGGAGTCCTGGACCATCCGCAACGACAGCCAGGCGATCCACACCTTCCATATCCACCAGCTGCATTTCCAGGTCACGGCCATCAACGGCGCGCCAGTGCCATTCACCGGCCATGTCGATACCGTCCGCGTGCCCGAGGGTGGCTCCGTCACCATCGTCATCCCCTTCACCGGGCCGATGATGGTGGGCAAGTTCCTCTACCATTGCCACGTCCTGCGCCACGAGGATCGCGGCATGATGGCCAGTATCGAGGTGACGGACGAGACGGTGTGGAGCTGGTTGGACGGGCTATACCGCCAGATCGATCTGCTGATCCGCCAGGCGTCGCTGGTCTACTTCGCCCTTGTGAACGGCATGCCGCTCTCCTGGTGCGGTTTCTAAGCAGCGCGGCCGCCGCGTTCACTCGCTGGTAACCCGTAGATGTAACAATTTGGCACAAAGCCGTCCATCACGCCCCTGGCGGCGATCGTCCGCTGGTCACTCGAATGTCGGAGGTTTCCCATGTCCCGCTTGCATCTTCTCATCGTCCCCATCGTCCCCATCGCCCTTGGCCTCGCGGTCGCGGCCGAGGCATCGGTCAACAGTGTCGACCAGGTCGGGCAGCAGTTCAGCAAGAAGTCGCTCAAGGTCGCCGTCGGGGAAAAGGTCTCGTACGTGAACGGCGATGACGCGATCCACAACATCAATGTGATCGACGCGGCCGACCTTGCCCGCGACTTGGGGCTGCAGAAGCCGGGCGAGACGATCGACGTGCTGTTCGACAAGTCCGGCAAGTTCACCGTGCGGTGCAGTATCCATCCCAAGATGAAGATGGTGGTGACCGCGGAGTAGCTGCACTATGTCGTTCCGCCTGATAATCATCTTCGCTTGCGCTGCCCTGTTGGCCCTCTTTGGCGGGCTCGGGCATTTCGCCCTGCGCAGTGCCGAGCGGCTCGGCGCCATGGCGATCGGCATCTATGACGGTGCCTATATGGGCATCAACTACGCGCGTGGCGCCGAGGCCGAGTTGCTGCGCATCGAACGCAAGGTGTTGGCCGGCGGGATCGACGACGACACGCGCAAGGCACTCGGCACCGCCGCCGACCATCTCTCTGTCGCCGCCGAGCGCGCGATGTCGGATCGGGCGCGGGAGCTGACCCTGGCGGCCCGCCGCACCGTCCTCGCGCTGCGCGACCTCGGAAAGGATGGCGATATCGCCGGCCAGCTCGCCCGCATTGGCCCGGCGATGAGCCAGGTCGTGCAGCGCTTCTCCGCCGACGGTCTCGAAGCGCGCGACGACGCCGAGGCGGCGGTGGAGGACGCCACCTCCGTGCTCAAGATGGCGGTGATCGGCAGTTTCGCCCTCGCCGTACTGATCGGCGTCCTGCTCGAACGCGCCGTGGTCCCGGCGATCCGCCGCGCGGTGGCCCTCGCCGGCAGCATCGCCGACGGCCGGCTCGACAACCCCATCCGCACCGGTCGCGGCGAAGCCGGGCGGCTGATGGCGGCACTGGCGCGGATGCAGTCCTCGATTGCCGCCAACCTGGCGACGTTGACCGAGATGCACGAGGCCGAGCAGCGCCAGCAACTGGCGCAGGAGGCCACCGTGGCCGAGGCCCTGCGCCATCTCGCCGACACGCTGGAGGACGAGCTGACCCGCGCCGTGCAGACCGTTGCCGATAGCAGCACGGACATGCTCGACCGCGCCGAGGAAATGGCCGGTTCGGCGCAGCAGGTGCACCGCAGCACCACCGAAGTCAGCGGCGCCGTGATGGAGGCCTCGAGCAATGTGGATCGGGTGGCGGAGGTCGCCGCCAATCTTGCCGGCGCCATGCAACAGATCGCCACCACGGTGGCGGGCTCAGCCGATATCACCTGCAAGGCTGTGGCCGCCGGCGAGCGCACCGAGCAGGCAATCCGGCAGTTGACCGATATCCTCGGCCAGATCGGCGCCATCGCCGACATGATCAACCGCATCGCGGGGCAGACCAACCTTCTCGCCCTGAATGCCACCATCGAGGCGGCCCGCGCGGGCGAGGCCGGGCGCGGCTTTGCGGTGGTGGCTGGCGAGGTGAAGAACCTCGCGGTGCAGACGACGCGCTCCACCACTGATATCACCCGCCATATCGGCGAAATCCGCCGGATCATGGATGAGGCGGTGGGCGCCATGGGCGAACTCGGCACCACCGTGCGCGATATGGATGGCATTTCCGCCCAGGTCGTCAGCGCCATCGAGCGCGAGGGCTCGGCGACCAATGAAATCGCGGCGCGGCTGCAAGAAGCGGCCGGTGCGACCCGCGTGGTCTCCAGCCGAACCGCGGAGGTCGCGGACATCGTCACCCGCACGCAGACGGCGGTGTATGCGATGAAAACCCAGTCGGCCGGTATGCGCGCACAAATCATCGCCTTGCAACATGTGCTGGTGAAGGTGGTGCGCAGCGCAGCCCCCCACCTCAACCGGCGCAACCACACGCGCTACCAGATCGACGTCCCGGCACGCATCGACACCCCCTTTGGCACCCTGGAGGCACGTGTTACCGATATCTCGGAAGGCGGCGCCCGGCTGCGGCTGGAGGGCGCATTAGCGGCAGATGTGCCGACCGATGGCACGCTGCATCTGCCATCGCACGCCCCGCTGGCGTTTCAGACGGTCGAGGTGATGGAGGGCGGCTTGCGCATCGCCTTTGCCGCGCATGCCCCAGTGGAGCAGGTGCTCGCCAAGATCGCCGCAACCCATGCTATCGCCGCGTGATCGCCGGTTGGGTTCAGAGGTAGCGGTCGGCAACGCCGATCAGGTTGAGCGGCGTCTCGCCGCGCAAGGCACGGGCGCAGTTCTCGGCGGCCAGGCGTAGCCCGGCCGGGCGGGTCGCGCTGACCGAGGCGGAGTTGTGGGGCGAGCCGATCACGTTCGGCAGTTCCATGAACGGACGGTCCATCGCGAAGCGGCCATGTCGCACCGGCTCGATCCACCAGGCATCGATGCAGGCGGTGAAGCCGGGGTTGGCCTGGAGATGGGCGAACAATGCCGCCTCGTCGATGATTTCTCCACGGGCGAGGTTGATCAGGATGGCGTCGGGCTTCATCCGCGCGAGTTCGCGCGCGCCGATCATTCCCTCGGTGGCCCGGGTCAGCGGCGTGCTGATCACGAGCACGTCGGCAGCGGCGAGGAGGTCGTCGAGCCGGTCCGGCGTGCCGACCCAGTCGGCCTCCGCCTGTCCGCGGCGATTGATCGCGTGGATGCGCATCCCGAAGGCCCGCAACAGGCAGGCGGTGGCGCGGCCGATCGCGCCGTAGCCGAGCACCCCACATACCCCGCCGGCCAGCATGCGGTTCGGGGCCTGCTGGTTGAACTGGCCGTTTGCGAGGTTGGCGTGTTCGACGAGCAGGCGCTTGGCGGCAGCCAGCGCCATGGCGACGGCGTGCTCGGCCATCGGGGCCGCATAGGCGCCGGCATTGCTGGCGAGCGGCACGCCTTCGGGCAGATCGCCGAGCGGGATGAAATCGATCCCGGCCGGCATGAACTGGATCAGCCTCGCATTGGCCAGCAGCGCGGCCTCGCCATCGCGCAATTCGCGCGACGTGTTGGCGGCGAACAGAACGTCGGCCCCGCGCAGCGCGGCGGCGCGGGCGGCGGGGTCGCAATCGGCGAGGTGGATGATGGTTCCCTGATCGCCGATCACGGCGGCGATGAGGGCACGATCGGCGGCTGTCATGTTGAAGCTGACCACGAGCGTTCCGGACATCGGGGCATTCCTGCGAGGTGATGAGATCGATCGGCGCCGCAAATTCTTCTGGCATTGTGGCATTCTCTCAGGTCACCCTCAATTCGTCTCGACGACCGCCTATCCCCAGGGGTGGCCGGCTGCGGCACAAACAATAAGAATGAACCGGGAAGTCCATAAAACGTCGCACAGTCCTGGCCGGCCTCGCCGGCACGGCCGCCTTTTCTGGCCTGACACGGCTAGCCCGCGCCATCACGGCCGGGGTGATCAAGACGGCCTCCTATGAGGTGACGGACGCCACGGTGGACAGCCAGATTTCGACGCTGGCCGATAGCGGGGCGGATTGCCTGGTGAGCGCGTCGACGCCGAAATTCGGCGCGCAGTTGATCCGCAAGGCCTATGACATCGGCTGGAAGCCGCTGCATTGCATGACCAACGTGACGGCCTCGGTGTCCTCGGTGATGAAACCCGCCGGGGCGCAGAAGGGGGTGGGGATCATCACCTCGACCTACGTGAAGGACCCCAACGATCCCGCCTGGGCCAAGGACCCGGCGATGATGGAGTGGCGGGCGTTCGTCGCGAAATATGGCGCCGATCTCGACGCCAATGACGTGAACTGCTTCGTCGGGCTCGGCTACGCGCGCACGGCGGTGCAGATGATCAAGCAATGCGGCGATGACCTGTCGCGCGAGAACATCATGCGACAGGCGGCGAATATCCGGGATCTCGACGTGGGCGTGCTGTTCCCCGGTATTCTCGTCAACACCAGCCCGACCAACTACCGGCCGATCCGGCAGATGCAGTTGACGCGCTGGAACGGCGAGTTTTGGGAGGTGTTCGGCGGTCTGCTTCAGGGCGCCTAGAACAGCGATTCGGGGTCAGACCTCGAGGATGAGGAGGGCCTGTCCTTCGCTGACAGGTTCCTCCTCCTTCACGAGGATTTCCTTGACGCGGCCGGCTTTGGGCGCCTCGACCGGGATCTCGGTTTTCATCGCCTCGAGGATCAGCAGAACGTCATCCGCGGCGACGCTGTCGCCAGGGGCGACCTCGATTTTCCACACGCGGGCGTCGATGTCGGAGAGGACTCGCAGGTCAGTCATGTCGGTTCTCGCTGAGGTCGGGGAAAAGATCGGTCATGGCATGTAGGGAATCCAGGGCACGCCGATCTGGGTGGCCAGGATGCGCTGGGCGTCGCGGACGAATTGGACGAGTTTGCGGCGGGTTTGGCGGGGGTCGATGATGTCTTGTCCGGTGGCTTCAGCGGTGCGGAAGGGGGAGGCGATGGCATTGAGGCGGGCTTCGATCTCGGCCTGCTTGGCCGCCGGATCGGGGGCGGCTTCGATCTCGCGGCGATAGGCGGCGGAGACGCCGCCCGAAATATGCATCGAGCCCCAGCTGGCGGAGGGCCAGGCGTAGCGGCGATACATGCCGGTCGGGCGGTGATGGCACTGGCCGGCGACGCCGAAGACGCGGCCGACCACGATGGTGATCCAGGGCATGCGGCTGCTGCACACCGCGGTGAGTAGCCTGGCGCCGGCGCGCTCGATGCCCATGCGCTCCGAGTTGGGGCCAACCATGAAGCCGGGCTCGTCGCACAGCGAAATCAGCGGCAGATGGAAGGTGTCGGCCAGCGAGATCAGCCGCATCACCTTGTTGCCCTCCGCGACGTCGGTCGAGCCGCCGTTGAAGCGGGGATTGTTGGCCATCAGCGCCACCGGGTAGCCGTCGATGCGGGCGAGGCCGGTGATGCGGGCGCGGCCGTAGAGGGGGGCGATTTCGAAAAACGAGTCCTTGTCGACGACGTGCTCGATCAGCTTGCGGGCGTTGTACGCCTGGCGCGGATTGCGCGGCATCAGCGACAGCAGGGCCTCGTCGGCGCGATCCGGGTCATCCGTCACCGGGGCGCGGGGCGGCATCTCATCGACCGAAAGCGGCATGTAGGAGAGGAAGCGGCGGATCTGGGCGAAGGCATCCGCCTCGTTCTCCGCCAGATTATCCACGCAGCCGGAAATCCTGGTGTGGATCTGATCGCCGCCCAGCTCCTCCTTGGTGATGTCGATGCCCAAAGCCGCCTTCACCACCGGCGGGCCGCCGGGGAAAATCTGGCTGATCTCCTTCACCATCACATTGAAATGGCCGAGGCAGGCGACCACCGCGGGAATTCCGGCGACGGACCCCAAGACGGCGGATGCGACCGGCACCTTGGACAGCAACTGCACCTCGTACTGCGTGTACGAGTTCCCGTCCGGCAAATAGGTCCGGCCGGCCTCCTCGAAGGTGCGCACCGAGCCGCCGGCGCCATCCTGCAAGCGGATGAAAGGCAGCCGCCATTCCAGCGCCCGCTCCGACGCCCTGGGCTCGCGGCCCAAACCGCCCGACATGCCGCCCGAACCGCCCCGCACCGTGAAGTCGCCGGCAAGAACCACCGCCTTGCGGCCATCCAGCGTCAACATGCCCTCGACCGTCGGCTTCGGGGTAAACGCGGTCAGCGTCGCGCCGTCATACGTCGCGCTGCCGACCAGACCGAGGAACTCATCGAAACTCCCGGGGTCGGCCAGACCCTCAATGCGCTCGCGCGCCGTGAGCTTGCCGCGGGCGTGGTGCCGCGCCACATTCTCGGCGCCGCCCATGGCCTTGGCCAGCTCCATGCGTCGGTTGAGCTCGTCGACTTCTTTTTGCCAGGACATCTTGGTTTCCTCCGGTCCGTGCCGCGGGGGGACGATGGCATGGTGGGGGGAATTGGCAACTCCCCCTTGGCGCGGAGGGGCAGGGAAGCAAGCGCTTCTTTTTTGGAAAAAAGAAGCAAAAAACTTTTATCCGGTTTGGGGGGAGTTTTCCGGGGACGGGCTGGTATTCGATAACTAATCGAAATGATATGGGCGTGCGTTTCCCGGGATGGGAGTGCGCTTGTTTTTGAATTTTTGGGCTTCGCCGGCTCAATGGGGCTGGGGCTTGGCGGTTCGCTGGACGCGCGGCGGACGAGTTGCGGGCGCGGGTGGCGGGGGAGGGGGGTGGCGCGCCGGGGTGCCGTGCCGCGGGGCGCGCGGGAAATGCTGCGGGTACGGGCGGAATTCGGGCGTGCGCGGCGGGACGGGGCGCGGGTGGGGGCTTCGATCTCGCCGGCGGCGAGGCGTTCGAGCAGGTCGGCGAAGCGGGCCATGGTGACTTCGATGTAGCGCCAGGCCTCGGCCTCCTCGCGCCGCTGCGCCGTGCTGGGCAGAATCCGGGCGAACAGCGTGGCGAACCACAGCGCGAGGGCGCTGAGTCGCCGTGCCATTGCGACGGTGCGCAGGACGGAGGAGGGTGCGGGATTGCTCATTGGGGGAATATAGCGGGATGCGCAGAAATTGTCAATTATAAAAACTCTATGTTAGTAAAAATTTTTGCGTCCCCCGCTCCGCCCGTGGAAGCAGAACACCCTAACGGAACAAAAGTTTTTTGCTTCTTTTTTTCAAAAAAGAAGCGCTTCCCTCCGCCCCGCGTCGACCGCTTGACCCCGCGCCCCCCCGGTGCTGGTCTACCCGCAACGGCCAGCGCAAAGCATGGCCGAATGGGAGGCGACGATGACCCGATCGTTCCAGCGGATTGCCGCAGCCGCGGTATTTAGCCTGCCGGTTCTGGCGCATGCGCAGGCGCCGAAGCCTGCGACGGGGAGCTTGACGGTGGCGTTCGGCGCCGAGGCGACGGTGCTGGACCCGACGCATTCGTCGGCGGGGGTGGACCAGTATTTTTTCGGCCAGATGTTCGAGCAGTTGGTGCGCACGGGGCCGGACCTCAAGAGCTTGAACTGGCTGGCCGAGACCTGGTCGGTGGAGGATGCGGGGGGCAAGCCGGTTATTGATGTGCATCTGCGCAAGGGGGTGAAGTTCCACAACGGGGACCCGCTCACGGCAGAGGATTTCGAGTATGCCTTCAAGCGGCAGAGCGACAAGAAGATCTCGATCTGGACGCATTTGCAGGCGGCGGTGGAGCGGTTCGAGATTGTCGATCCGCTGCATTTCCGGCTGCATTTCAAGGAGGGTGACGGCTCTTACGTCGCCAGTGACCTGACGCTGTGGGCGATGCCGAAGCATTACATGGAGCGGGTGGGGGATGAGGCGTTCGAGCGGGCGCCGGTGGGGACGGGGCCGTGGCGGTTCGTGTCGCGCTCGGTGAAGGAGGAGATAAGGTTCGAGGCGTTCGATGATTATTGGAACGCCGAGCAGCGGCCGCGGGTGAAGAACCTGACCATCAAGGTGATCCCGGAGGATCTGACGCGGGTGGCGGCGTTCAAGACGGGGGCGGTGGACTGGATCGACGCGGTGCCGCCGGCGATGACGGAGGAGTTCAAGAAGCTGCCGGGGGTGGTGACGGCGAGCTATGTGGCGCCGAACAACATGTACATCACGATGGACAGCGTGACCCCGGAGTCGAAGTTTTATGACGTGCGGGTGCGCCAGGCGCTGGCGCATGCGATCAACGTGGAGGCCATCATCAAGGGGGTGCTGTTCGGGCAGGGGCAGCGCTATGTCGAGGTGGGGATTGGCGAGTTGGGGTATGACCCCGACCTCAAGCCTTATCCGTACGACCCGAAGAAGGCGCGCGAGCTGCTGAAGGCGGCGGGGTTTCCGAACGGGTTCGATACGCCGTGCTACAACCTCACCACGCCGCGGGAGCCGTATCAGAAGGAGGTCGGCGAGGCCTATTTCGCCTATGCCTCGGCGGTGGGCATCCGCTGCAAGGTGGTGGGGATGGAGTATGGCACCTGGATCAGCTTCGGGCGGCGGGAGCGGCAGGGCTATGTCGACGGGCTGTACAGCAACATGTGGGGGCATGGGCTGCCCGGCGACCCCGGGACGCCTTGGGCGGGGCATCTGCACAGCTACGTGCCGGGCAAGGGCTGGGGGGCGACCTCGACCTATTCCGACCCGGAGATGGACGCGCTGGTGGAGGACCTCAAGCGGGAGATGGACATCCCCAGGCGCGCGGCGCTGATCAAGAAGATCGCGCGGATCAAGCATGAGAAGGTCGCGGGCGGGCTGACGACGTATCGGCCGCTGGTGACGTTCGCCTGGCGCGACAAGGTGACGTTCAAGCCGTGGCCGATGGCGTTCTGGCGCTCGATGCAGGAGATCGGGCTGAAGCAGTAGAATCCATGTCCCGGTTTTTCGGCCGGCGCCTGTTGCAGGGGTTGTTCAGCATCCTCGGCGCCAGCATCATGATTTTCGTGATTTCGCGCCTGTCGGGCGATCCGATCGTGATGATGCTGCCGAATGACGCGCCGCTGAGCCTGATCGAGGAGATGCGGCGAAATCTGGGGCTCGATCGGCCATTGTGGGTGCAGTACCTGATTTTCGTGCAGCATGCGGTGGTCGGGGATTTCGGCAATTCCTACCGGTGGAAAATGCCGGCGCTGCAACTGATCCTGGAGCGGCTGCCGGCGACGATTGAGCTGGCGGTGTGCGGGCTGTTGTTCAGCGTAATGGTGGCGGTGCCGGTGGGCGTGATGTCCGCGGTGAACCGCGGCGGCTGGGTGGACCGGGTGGGGCGGGTGTTCGCCATGCTGGGCCAGGCGATGCCGGCGTTCTGGGTGGGGTTGCTGCTGATCCTGCTGTTCGCGGTGCGGCTGAACTGGCTACCGGCGTTCGGCTATGGCAGCGCGAGCCAGTTCGTGCTGCCGGCGATTGCGCTGGGATGGTATCCGGTGGCGGCGCAGACGCGGATCGTGCGCTCGGCGATGCTGGATGTGCTGGATAGCGACCATATCCGGCTGTCGCGCGCGTTGGGCACGCCGGAGGGGCTGATCGTGTGGAAATACGCGCTGCGCAACGCGGCGGTGCCGCTGCTGACGATGCTCGGGGTGTATTTCGCGGCGATGCTGGGCGGGGCCTTCGTGGTGGAGACGATTTTCGCCTGGCCGGGGGTGGGGCGGACGGTGGTGGAGGCGGTCTTCGCGCGGGATTTCCCGGTGGTGCAGGCCGGCGTGCTGTTCACCTCGATCTTGTTCGTGATTTCGAATTTGCTGGTGGATGTGTCGTACGGGCTGGTCGATCCGAGGATCCGCGATGCGCGGTGAGATGTTCCGCGGCGTGCCGTGGCTGGCGCTGCTGGTGCTGGCGGCGGTGGGGGTGTGCGCGGCGGGGGGCGAGGGGTTGCTGCCGTTCGATCCCGGGGAGTTGGACCTTGGATCGGCGTTCAAGCCGCCTTGGTGGATCGATGGCGGGGACTGGGGGAATGCGCTGGGGGCGGATAATCTCGGGCGCGATATTTTGAGCCGGATCATGGCGGGGTCACGGGTTTCGGTGATCGTGGCGTTCTACGCGATCCTGTTTTCGGGCGGGATCGGCGCGGTGGCCGGGATGGTCGCGGGGTATTTCGGCGGCTGGGTGGATGCGGTGCTGATGCGCCTGATCGAGATCCAGCAATCGGTGCCGGCGATTGCGCTGGCGCTGATCCTGGCGGCGGCGCTGGGGCCGGGGCTGTCGACGGTGGTGCTGGTGATCGTGCTGACCTACTGGGCCTGGTATGCGCGGATTATTCGCGGCGAGATCATGGCGCTGAAGGGGCGCGATTATATCGCCTTCGCGCGAGTGGCGGGGGTGGGGACGGCGACGATTTTCGTGCGGCATTTGCTGCCGAATATCTTCAACACGCTGGTGGTGCTGGCGACGTTGCAGGTGGGGCAGGTGATCCTGTTCGAGGCGTCGCTGTCGTTTCTCGGGCTTGGCATTCAGCAGCCGGATATCTCCTGGGGGCTGATGCTGTCGGATGCGCGGCAATACATCACCAATGCGTGGTGGGGGATCACCATGCCGGGGATCGCGATCATGCTGACGTGCCTGGCCTCCAACGTGTTCGGCGATTGGCTGCGCGATCGGCTGGACCCGCATTTGAGGCAGTTGTGATGCTGATCGTGCGGGATCTGCGGACGCATCTGCATTTGCGGCGCGGGCTGCTGCGGGCGGTGGATGGGGTGAGCCTGGAGGTGGCGGAGGGGGAGACGCTGGGGCTGGTGGGGGAATCCGGGTCGGGCAAGACGATGACCGGGCTGTCGCTGTTGCGGCTGTTGCCGAAGGGCTCGGGGCGGATTGAAGGCGGGTCGATCCGGTTGGATGGGCGGGAGTTGACCGGGCTGTCCGAGGGGGAGATGGCGCGGGAGATCCGGGGGCAGCGGATCGCGATGATCATGCAGGACCCGATGACGTCGCTGAACCCGGTGTTTTCCATTGGCGACCAGGTGGGCTCGCCGCTGCGCAACCATGGCATCGCGCGGGGGACGGCGCTGCGGGGGGCGGTGGTGGATGTGCTGCGCCGCGTGCGGCTGCCGTCGGCGGGGGAGCGGCTGGGGGATTATCCGCACCAGTTCTCGGGCGGGCAGCGGCAGCGGATCGTGGCGGCGATGGCGATCGGGTGCACGCCGCGGCTGCTGGTGGCGGATGAGCCGACGACGGCGCTGGATGTGACGATCCAGGTGCAGATCATCAATCTGCTGCGTTCCATCCAGGAAGAGAGCGGGGCGGGGATCATCCTGATCACGCATGATCTGGGGGTGGCGGCGAGCCTGTGCCGGCGGATTGCGGTGATGTATGCCGGGCAGATCGTCGAGACGGGGCCGGTGCGGGCGATTTATCGGACGCCGGCGCACCCGTACACCCAGGCGTTGCTGGCGGCGATTCCGCGGTTGGGGGCGAAGCGGGGGCGGCTGACCGCGATTGCCGGGCAGCCGCCGAGCCTGATCGATCCGCCGGCGGGGTGCCGGTTTGCCGCGCGGTGCCCGTCGCGGATGGACAAATGCGCGGAGGCGCCGCCGGTGGTGGCGCTGCGGGATGGGCATAATGCTGCGTGCTGGAAGCTCGTGGCATGAGCGCGCCGATGCTGGAGCTCGATGGGGTGAGCAAGCAGTACGCGACGCGGCGGGGCGCGGTGCGGGCGGTGGAAAGCGTGTCGCTCGTGGTACGGGCGGGCGGTACGATGGCGTTGGTGGGGGAGTCCGGCTGCGGGAAGACGACGATCGCGCGGATGATCCTGCAATTGGAGCGGCCGAGTTCGGGGGTGATCCGCTTCGAGGGGCGGGATGTGGCGGCGATGGGGGGCGCGGCGTTGCAGGCCTATCGGCGCCAGGTGATGGCGGTGTTTCAGGACCCGTATGCGTCGCTCAATCCGCGGATGCGGGTGGGGCGGATCATCGCCGAGCCGGTGCTGGCGCATGAGCGGCCGTCGCGGGCGGAGCTGGAGCGGCGGGTGGCGGAGGTGCTGGACGTGGTGGGGATGCCGGCGGGGGCGGCGCGGCTGTATCCGCATGAGTTTTCCGGCGGGCAGCGGCAGCGGATCGCGATTGCCCGCGCGCTGGCGTTGCGGCCGCGGCTGATGGTGCTGGATGAGCCGGTGTCGGCGCTGGATGTGTCGATCCGGGCGCAGGTGCTGAATTTGCTGGCGGATATCCAGGCGGAATTCGGGCTGACCTACCTGATTATCGCGCATGACTTGGCGCTGGTGGAGCATTTCAGCAGCGATGTGGCGGTGATTTATCTTGGCTGTGTGGCCGAGACAGGGCCGACGGAGCAGGTGTTTGCCGCGCCGCGCCATCCTTATACGCGGGCGTTGCTGGCGGCGGTGCCGCTGCCGGACCCCGACCATGTGCTGAGCGAGGCCGCCGCGATGGGGGAGATCGCCAGCGCGCTCGATCCGCCTTCGGGCTGCCGGTTTCATCCGCGCTGCCCGTTCGTGATGGATATTTGCCGTTCTGTTGCGCCGCTGCCGACCGGGGCGCCGCATATCACCGCTTGCCATTTGCCAGGGAATTGACCGCATGAGTGCGCCGCTTGCCGATCTCTCCGTGCTGGAACTCTCCGGCGATATCGCCACCCGCTATTGCGGCAAGATGTTTGCCGCGCATGGGGCGCGGGTGGTGAGCGCCTATGCGCCGGCCAATGGGCGGCTGGCTTATGGCGGGGCTTCGGCGGAGGCCTATGCCGCCTGGCTTGATGTGGGGAAGGAGATGGCCGGCGCTATTCCCGCCGGGTTTGCGCCGGATGTGGTGATTGCTGGGCAGGACCTCAGCGATATCGCGGCGGCGGAGCGGATTGTGGCGGGGCTGCCTGGGCGGCCGTTGCTTGTGGGGTTGACCTGGTTCGGCGCCGTTGGGCCGCGGGCGGGGTGGCATGGCAGCGATGGGATTGTGCAGGCGCTCAGTGGGGTCGCCTACATGATCGGGCCGCGCGAGGGGCCGCCGATGCTGCCGCAGGGGCATGCGCCGCAGGTGGTCGCGGGGGTGACGGCGTTTATTGGCGCGATGGGGGCGCTGATGGGGCGGCGGAATGGGCATGCGACGCGCCGGGTGGACGTGAATGTGCTGGAGGCGTTCATGTGCCTCACCGAGCATGGCGGGCCGGGGTTTCATGCCAGCGGGATTTCGTCGCGGCGCCATGGGGTGAATTTGTTCGGGCCGGTGTATCCGCAGACCATTTTCGAGGCCGCGGATGGGTGGATCGGGGTGACGGCGCTGACGCCGCTGCAATGGCAGGAATTGTGCGCGCTGATCGGGTTGCCGGATCTGGCGAAGGACGCGCGGTATGAGACGACCGATCTGCGGATGGCCGCCGCGGCCGAGCTGGATGTGATCCTCGCGCCGGCGTTTCGCGCGCTGAAGGCCGGGTATTTGTTGGAGGAGGGGCAACGGCGCCGGGTGCCGATGGCGCCGGTGCCGCGCATGGAGGACGTGCTGACGACGCCGCATTGGCGCGAGCGGGGGAGTTTTCAGGGGCTCGGCGGCGGGGTGGAGGCGCCGGCGATGCCATTCCGGCTGCATGGGCGTGGCGAGGGGGCGACCGCCGCGGGGGCGGCGGGGGAGGGGCCGTTGGCGGGGATCCGAGTGCTGGATTTGTCGATGGGGTGGTCCGGGCCGCTGGCGGGGCGGCATTTCGCCGATCTTGGGGCGGAGGTGATCAAGATCGAGGGGTGCGCGCATGTGGATTGGTGGCGCGGGTGGAACGCGCTGGTGGCCGCCGATCCGCCGCCTTATGAGACGCGGTCCAACTTCAACGCGGTGAACCGCAACAAGCGGGCGATTGCCATCGAACTGCGCGAGCCCAAGGGGGCGGCGATCCTCAACCGGTTGGCGGAGGAGGCCGATTTGCTGATCGAGAACTACGCGCCGGGGGTGCTGGGTCGGCTCGGGTTCTCGCCGGCGGCGATGGCGAAGATCAATCCGCGGCTCAGCTACATTTCGATGGGCGCCTTCGGGAGCGCCGGCCCGTGGTCTGGGTTTCGGGCCTATGGCTCGACCACCGAGCAGGCGGCGGGGATGCCGTTCCTGCAGGGCGACGCCGCCTGGCCGCCGACGATGCAGCACACCGCCTATGGCGACCCGATCGCCGGTATCTACGCCGCCTCGGCGTCGCTGATCGCGCTGTGGGGGCGGGGGCGGACGGGGGGGACGACGATCGATCTTTCGCAGGTCGAATGTCTGTTCCAGCTCGCGGCCGACGGGGTGATCGCGCAATCCGCGACAGGGAGCGCGCCGCCGCGGACCGGAAGTGCGCGGGCGACCAGCCTGTATCGCGGCTGCGTCGCCGGCGCGGGGGCGGAGGATTGGCTGGCAGTGGACGTCGAGACTGAGGCGCAGCTTGCGGCGCTGCGGGCGACCGTCGGGGCGGGCGATGGTTTGGCCGCCTGGGCGGCCGGTCGGAGCGCGGCCGAGGCGGCGGAGGTGTTGCAGGACGCCGGTATTCCGGCCGCGCCGGTGCTGCAGGGCACGTCGCTGCTGCATGACGAACACCTCGCCGCCACCGGGTTCTGGCTCTATGCCGAGCGCCGCTACGTCGGCACCCATGTGCTGCCGCGTGCGCCCTATTTGCTTGACGGTTCGGCTCCCGCGCTGGTTCGCCCGGCGCCGACGCTGGGGCAGCATAATGCCGAGATCCTGCATGATGTTTTGAACATGCCGTCATCGGAAATCGCCGCTCTGCATGCCGAGGGAATTATCGGCAATATTGCCATCTGAGCCGCTCGCCTGAAGCGCCGCCATTGAAGGAACGTCCATGCGCCTGAAGAAACTGCTGATCGCCAATCGCGGCGAAATTGCCATCCGCGTCGCCCGCGCCGCCGCCGATCTCGGACTGCCGAGCGTCGCCGTGTATTCGGAGGATGACGCGGCGAGCCTGCATGTGCGGGTGGCCGATGAAGCGGTGCTGCTGCCAGGCAAGGGTGCGGCCGCCTACCTCGATATCGCGGCTGTCGTTACCGCCGCTGTGTCGATGGGGTGCGACGCGGTGCATCCGGGCTATGGCTTTCTCTCCGAGCGCGCCGATTTCGCCCGCGCTTGCGCGGAGGCGGGGCTGCGCTTCGTTGGGCCGGCGCCGAGGCATCTCGATTTGTTCGGGGACAAGGCACAGGCCCGCGCGGCGGCGATCGCCGCTGGGGTGCCGGTGATCCGCGGCCTGGATCATGCGGTGACGCTTGAGGAGGCGACGGCGTTTTTCGAGGCGCTGGGGCCGGGTGGCGCGATGATCATCAAGGCGGTCGCGGGCGGCGGCGGGCGCGGCACGCGGGCGGTGCTGGAGGCGAAGGAGATCGAGCCGTCCTTCAAGCGCTGCCAGTCCGAGGCCAAGGCCGCCTTCGGGCGCGAGGACGTCTACGTCGAGGAGTTCATCCCCCGGGCGCGCCACATCGAGGTGCAGATCCTCGGCGATGCCACCGGCGCGGTGGCGCATCTTGGCGAGCGGGAATGCAGCGTGCAGCGGCGCTTCCAGAAAGTGGTGGAGATCGCGCCGGCACCGCATTTTGACGCCGCGCTGCGCCAGCAGATCATCGAAGCCGCCGTGCGTTTCGCCGAGAGCACCGGCTACGGCAATCTCGGCACCTTCGAATTCCTGGTCGACACCACCGGCCGTGCAGGCGCCCAGCCCTTCGTGTTCATCGAGGCCAATGCGCGCTTGCAGGTGGAGCACACAGTTACTGAAGAAGTGACCGGGGTTGACCTGGTGCAGACCCAGATCCGCCTCGCCGAGGGGGCGACGCTGGCTGAGCTTGGCCTTGATGTGCAGGGAGTGGCCACCCCGCGCGGCTTCGCCATCCAGGTGCGCGTCAACATGGAAACCCTGCGGCCGGACGGCACGTTCCGCCCCGCCGGCGGCACGCTCGCGGCCTATGACCCGCCGAACGGGCCGGGCGTGCGGACGGATGGGTTCGGCTATGCCGGCTATCGCACCAGCAATATGTTCGACAGCCTGCTCGCCAAGGTGATCGTGCACACCAACGGGCGGGATTTTGCTCAGGCCGCCGCGCGCACCGCCCGCGCGCTGAGCGAGTTCCGTCTCGATGGCGTCGGCACCAATATCCCCTTCCTGCAGAACATCCTGGGGCATGCCGACTTCACCTCCGGTGCGGTGCATACCCGCTGGGTGGATGAGATGCTGAAGGAGCTTGCGGCCCCTCCTGCGCAGCGTGACCGCTTCGTCCCGGCGACCGCCCCCGCACCAGCCGCCGCGCCGGCCTCCGGTGGTTTCGCCGGTGCGCGCGTCACCAGCCGCGATCCGCTGGCGCTGTTCGTGCACGACGCGCAGGTGAAGGCCGAGCAGGCGACCGTGGAGAAGCCGGCCGCGCCCGAGATGGTCGGCCCGGATGGCTCGGCGGGAGTCGCGAGCCCGATCCAGGGCACCATCGTCGCCATCTCCGTTGCCATCGGCGATGAGGTGCGCCAGGGCCAGCAGGTCGCCGTGGTGGAGGCGATGAAGATGGAGCACGTCATCGCCGCACCCCATAACGGCATCGTCCGCGGCGTGACGATGGCGGCTGGGGACGTGGTGCGCGAGGGCTATCCGATCGTCTTCGTCGAGGCGGCGGACGTCACCGGTGGGGTGATCGCTGCTGTCGTGACGCTCGACCCTGACCATATCCGCGGCGATTTGCAGGAGAATATCGACCGCCACGCCTTCACGCTCGACGAGAACCGCCCCGAGGCGGTGCGGCGCCGCAAGGAGCGTGGCTATCGCATGCCGCGCGAAAACATCGCCGAACTGGTCGATCCCGGCAGCTTCGACGAATATTGGCCGCTGGTCGTCGCCCGCCAGCACCAGCGCTACGACATGGAGACCCTGCGCAAGACCACCCCGGCGGACGGTCTGATCGCCGGCATGTGCACCAT
>CAIWAJ010000139.1:0-2074 GCA_903910565.1 uncultured Rhodospirillales bacterium | reverse complement strand
TGGCGATGCGCGGGCGCGTCCGCGCGCCCGGTGCTTCCGTCCACCGTCCGGCCGCGCCATAGTCGCGGCCATGAGCACCGAAAGCGCCATCTGCGAATGGCTTGCCGGGCAGCGCGAGACGATGACCTCACTGCTCCGCGAAATGGTCGATATCGATAGCGGCAGCTACAACACGCCGGGCATCGATGCCGTCGGCCCCGTCGGCGGCAAAGCCCACAGCCCCGACGCATTCCTGATGCTCGACAGCCTGGTCCCCCGCGCCCAGGCCTGCGCGCGGGCGATCTTCGGCCTGGACCGCGCGGGCCTCTAACCGGCCTAGCGGATCAACCCGGCCAGCGGACTCGAGGGATCGGCCCCCATCCGCCGCGGCATCCGCCCGGCGAGGAAGGCGAGCCGCCCGGCCTCGACGGCGTGTTTCATCGCCTTGGCCATCAGGATCGGGTCGCGCGCATGGGCGATGGCGGAGTTCAGCAGCACCGCGGTGCAGCCGAGTTCCATCCCGATCGCCGCGTCCGACGCGGTGCCGACGCCGGCATCGACCAGCACCGGAACCTTGGCCTGCTCGATCATCATCGACAGCATGGCCGGGTTCTGGATCCCAAGCCCCGAGCCGATCGGCGCGCCGAGCGGCATGATGGCGACGCAGCCCATGTCTTCCAATCGCTTGGCGCCGATCGGGTCATCGGCGCAATAGACCATCACCTCGAACCCGTCCTTGATGAGCGCCTCGGCCGCCTCGAAGGTCGCGGTCATGTCGGGGTAAAGATGCGGCGGCGGGCCGAGCACTTCGAGCTTCACCAGGTTCCACCCGCCAGCCTCCCGCGCCAGCCGCAGGGTGCGCACGGCGTCCCGCGCGGTGTGACATCCGGCGGTGTTGGGGAGGTAGGTGTATGTCTTGGGGTCCACATAGTCCTGCAACATCGGCGCCCCGGGGTCCGACAGGTTCACCCGGCGCACCGCGACGGTCACCATCTCGGCGCCGGAGGCCGCGATGGCGGCGGCGGTCTCCTCGAGGTCCTTGTACTTGCCGGTGCCGACGATCAGCCGGGACGTGAAGGTCCGCCCGGCGACGGTCCAGGTGTCCGGCGTGGCAGCGGTGCCATCCATGTTCAGCCTCCTCCGATGAAATGCACGATTTCGAGCTGATCGCCGCTGCCCAGCAGCGTCTCCCCGTAGCGCGAGCGCGCGACGATCTCCTCGTTCCGCTCGACCGCGACCTTGCGCGTATCGAGCCCGATGGCGGCGAGCAACGCCGCGACCGTGAGGGGGGCGGCGAATTCCCGGGTCTCACCGTTGACCGTGAGGGTGACGCTGTCAGACATGTCCTCACTATGGGGTGGCCCGCCGCGCCCGGCAAGGAAGCGCCGCGGAGCCCAGCCCGCAGCCCGCCGCATTGAAGCGGCACGGCCGGGCGTGCTAGGCGATGGATCATGGTACGTCCGCAGAATCTGATCGCTGTGCTGAACGGCCCCAACATGAACATGTTGGGGATGCGCCAGCCGCATCTCTACGGCGCCGCGACGCTGGACGACCTCGAGACCCTCTGCGCCGAAACCGCCGACGCCCTGGGCCTCGGCATCGATTTTCGCCAGACCAACGGCGAGGGCGAGCTGATTTCCTGGGTGCAGGAATGCCGCGGCCGCGCCGCCGGCATCGTCATCAACCCCGCCGGCTATACCACCACCTCGATCGCGCTGATGGACGCGTTGCTCGCCACCGAATTGCCGGTGATCGAGGTGCATGTCACCAACATCCACAAGCGCGAAGAATTCCGGCACCATTCCTACGTCTCAAAGGTCGCCACCGGCGTCATTTGCGGCCTGGGTATTCGCGGCTACGCGCTGGCGCTGCAAGCGCTCGCCGAAATTTTGGAGGAAAGCTGATGGCCTCGCTGCCGTTCACCGACGAGGCCGTGCGCGCCCTCGCGAATATCCTGACCGAGACCGGGCTGACCGAGATCGAAATCGAGGGCAAGGAGGGCCGCATCCGCGTCGCCCGCACCGCCGCCCCGGTGGCCGCCGCAGTGGCGATGCCGGCCCCGGTTGCCGCAGCCCCCGCGCCGGCCCCGGCCGCC
>CAIWAJ010000138.1:0-5660 GCA_903910565.1 uncultured Rhodospirillales bacterium | reverse complement strand
TGACCCCATCCTGTCCAAGGGGAAAATGCCCCTCAAGGCGGGTCACTTCTCAGTGAAAACCCCGGGTCAAGTCTCGGTGGAAATCAACACTGAGGGTTGCCTTTCTCGGCAGCCCCCAGGCTCTCAGGAGGCCGACATGAACAAGGATCGCATCGAAGGCGTCGCCAAACAGGCCAAGGGGGCCGTCGAGGTCACCGCCGGCAAGGTTCTTGGCGATGCCAAGATGGTCGTTGACGGCAAGAACGACAAAGCCGCCGGCAAGATCCAGAACGCCATTGGTGGCGTCAAGGATGCCCTGAAAACCTGACGACTTGCCCCCCGGCGCGGGCTTCCCACCGCGCCGGGGCGGCATCAAAGGAGCCAAGATGAAACATTCGATTGCCCTGCTGTCCGGCATCGCCGTGATCTCCGCCACTCTCAGCCTGCCCGCCTTCGCCCAAGGCACACCGCAGACCTTGTCGCTGATGAAGGTGGACCCCACCACGCTGGCCACCGGCTACCGCACCTCCAAGGTGGTTGGCAGCACCGTTTTCAACGACGCCAACGAGGCCGTCGGCACCATCGACGACCTGATCGTCACGCCCACCGACAAGATCCCATACGCCGTCCTCTCGATCGGCGGCTTCCTCGGTATGGGCACACGCCTCGTTGTCGTCCCCATCGACACGCTCGAGGTCAAGGACAAGCGGATGCTGCTGCACGGCGCGACCCGCGATTCCCTGAAAACACTGCCGCCGTTCGTCTACGCCGGCTGACCCGTCGCCACCGGGCCCGCGTGGCCCGGCGGCCCTCTGGAGGTTCCGATGACACGTTTCATCCTGTCGCTGCTGCTGATGATGCTCGCCGTTTCAAGCTGCATGGTGGATGGCGGCTACGGCGGCCGCGGTTACGGCGGCCGTGGCTACGGCAACGGAGGCTGGAGCGAACACGGCGGTGAGCGGGACCATGAGGAGGGCGCGCGGTACCGCAACTGGAATCGCTGAGACCGAGGAAGGAAGCGCTTCTTTTTGAAAAAAGAAGCAAAAACTTTCTATCCGTTTGTTTCGGAGCGGGGTCAGGCAGCTCCATGCCAAACGGATAGACGTTTTTTGGCTCTTTTTTTCAAAAAAGAACCTCTTGCTTGCTTCCTTAGTATCGTCTCACGCCCGTCACCTACGCATATGTGGCGTCAGTCGGCGCCACGTTGGACTGCCGGCGCACCGCGGCCACGCACTCCGCGACATCGCGCACATAGGCTTCCCGCGAGGCCTCGTGGTGCAGCGACAACATCAAATGCAGGCTCACCGGCCGGCGCACCATGCCGGGTATCCAGCCCCGCTCGCCCATCAGCGTCGCGACCTGGCCCATATCGATGTCATCGCAGCCGAACGCGATGATCGCCAGTTCCGGCGTGCCGCGGATGTTCATGCCGGGGATCGCCGACAACCCGGCGATGAAGGCATCACGCATCGTCAGCACCTCCTGCGCCACGCCGCGAAATCCGCTGCGCCCGAGATAGCGCAAAACTGCCCAGGAAGCCGCCACCGCCCCCCCGGCGCGCGTGCCCACCAGGGTCTGGGTGCCGAAGGCGCCGGATGGCCAGACATCGAACTTCATCTCCTGAAAGCCCTGCAGTGCCGCGTCGCGGTAGAACACTACCGAGGCCGGCTTGGGGCAGAAGCCGAATTTGTGCAGATCCGCCGAGAGCGAGCGCACGCCGGGCAGCCCGAGGTCGAATTGGGGAATATCGCGCCCGATTTCGGCGGCGAACGGCGCCATCCAGCCGCCGACGCAGGCATCCGAGTGCAGCCACACCCCGCGCGCAATCGCCAGTTCCGACAACTCCGCAAGCGGGTCGATCACGCCGAAGGGGAAGCACGGCGCCGAGCCCACCAGCATCATCGTGTCCGCGTCCATCGCCGCCGCCATCGCCGGCACGTCCGCCCGGTAGTCGGCGCGCGCGGGAACGCGGCGGATCTCGAGATCCATCAGCGCTGCCGCCTTGTCGAAGGCGGGATGCGCCGTTTCCGGCAACACCAGGTTGCCGCGGAACCGTGCATCGCCACGCTGCGCCCGGCTCCAGTCCCGGCAGGCCTTCACGGCCATGACGATGCTTTCAGTGCCGCCCGACGTCATGTTCCCCGCCGCGCCCGCGGGGGCGTGGAACAGGTCGAGCCCCATGCCCACCACTTCCTGTTCCATGCGCAGCAGGCTCGGGAAGGCGCGCCGCGCGCCCAGCGCGTTTTCGCTGAAGAACAAGTTGAACGCCGCCTTGCCGATCTCCCCGACATCCGCGGGCCCGGAAAACACGTAAAGCGGCACCTTGCCGCCACGCCAATCGGCATCGCCCGCTTGGAACGCGGCCAACGTCTCCAGGATCTGCTCGCGTGGCGTGCCCTGGTCTTCGAACCGGATGCCCATTACTGCCTGCCCTCAGGTGGTTTCCGGCACGCTAGCGCAGCACCGGCGCGGTGGGAACGAAGAGATGGCTGAAAGCAGGGAAGGGGGCACTCGTCCTTTGCAAAATGGTCAAACCGGAGGTTGCAACCACGGAGTAGGCCCCTCCTGCGACCAACGCCAATTCCTTAAGTGATGGGATCCAAGGGGCCACGGCCACCTCGGCGGGTCCAGGGCAGAGCCCCGGCCTTCCTTCGCTTATCCCACCACCGCCCGAATAGCCGCGAGTTTGGCGTGGTGGAAGGGAACGTCGTGGTTGTCGACGGTGAGGGTTTGCAGGCGGGAGATGCCGTCCACCGCCGGGCCATCGCGCACGGTGGCTTCGAGGATGGCATGGTCGAGTGCGGGGTCGAGGCTGGCGAGGAGGCGGTCGCGCCAATCCGGGCGGAGCACGGCGAGGGCGGCGAGCAGCGCGTAGGCACCCCAGTTGGAGACGCCGGCGACGATGAGGTGGCGTGCGGGGGTGACGCAGGCGATCGCCTCGCCATTGGCGATATCGGCGGCGATGAGGCTGCGCGGCAGGGCGCCCATTCCCATCTCATTGCCGCCATCGCCGATGCCGATGGTCTCCCAGGGGCCGGCGAGGAAGAGGTCGTCGAGCGGCGCGGTATGGGCGCCGATATCGAGGCCGACGAGGTTGTGCGGCCGCCCGTTGATCGCCTTGCCGCACCGCTCGATGGAGAGCGCGTGGCTCACACCGGCGGCGCGCCAGGTGGCCACCAGCGGGTCGAGCGGCGCATCGAGCGCGGCGATATCGAGCGGGGTGGCGAGCCCGGCGCCACACAGGGCCGCCGCGCAGGCCGGTGCGCACGGCGCATCGGTGGCGAGCCGCCCGGCGATACCGATCGCCGCGAGCCCGTGCAGCAGCAGCGCCGCGCCGACCGGCCCGTCGGTTTCAGCCGCCGGTGGGGTGCCGCGCGGCACGTAGAAGCCGGTGATCACCCCGACGCAGGACGCCTCGGCCAACCCAATGGCGGCGCCGAGCAGCCCGCCCTGGGCTGCGGCGCAGAGTTTGGCGATGTTGCGCCCGACATCGACATGGATCAGCGCCTCGATGGCGGCGATGCGGGCGGCCTGGCTCACTACAGCGCGGCGAGGTTGCTGTTGCGCAGATCGGTGATCAGCATGCAGCCCGGGGCGTGGGTGATGCACAGTTCCGGCTTGGTCTCGGCGATCACCGCCTGGGGGGTGACGCCGCAGGCCCAGAACACCGGCAATTCGCCGGCGCGGATCGGCACCGGATCGCCGTAATCAGGCTTGTCGATGTCCTTGATGCCGAGGTCCCCGGGCAGGCCGATATGCACCGGCGCGCCGTGCACGGAGGGGAAGCGCGAGGTGATCTGCACCGCGCGGATTGCATCCTTCGGCGTCATCGGCCGCATCGAGACCACCATCGGGCCGCGGAAGATGCCGGCCGGGGTGCAGGGGATATTGGTCCGATACATCGGCACGTTGGAGCCGCAGGCGATATGCCGCACCTCGATGCCATCCTCGATCAGTGCCTCCTCGAAGGAGAACGAGCAGCCGATCGGAAAGCTGACGAGGTCCTCGCGCCAGAGATGCGAGATATCGGTGCACTCCTCCACCAGCTCGCCATGGCGCCACACCCGGTAGAGCGGGATATCGGTGCGGATATCGAGATCCCGCCCGATGGCGGGGATATGCGGGTCACCCGGCTCGGAAACCGCCAGAACCGGGCAGGGCTTGGGGTTGGCATGGGCGAAGCGCAGGAAATCACCGGCCAGCGCCGCCGGCAGGATCGCGAGATTGGCCTGCACATTCCCCGGCGCCAGCCCCGAGGTCTGTCCGCTGAAGCCACCGGAGCGGATCCGCAGGCGCTCGATGAGGCCGACACGGCTGCCGAGATCGGTGATCGCGTTCATCAACTGGCTCCTCCTTGACGAGGACGCGACCCTATGACGCGACGGGTGTGCCGTCAAAGCCGCCAGGCCGCCGCACGGCGGCGATTTCGCGAGTGAGCTTCTGCCGCATCGCTTCGGCGAAACCGGCGTAGTCCTGGCATTGCAGGGCGAACGCCCCGGGTCCGCCAATCACCTCGCGCCGGTAGCTCTCCACCAGGTCCGGCTCCTCATGCAGCACGCATAGCCCGTTGATGGTCACCCCGGCGCCGACCAGCAAGTCCCGCACCGGTTCCGGGTCGATCCCGGCGTTGCTCCGCCCATCACCGACGAAATCCACCACGATGCGCCGCGCTTCCGCCGGCGCGGTCGCGAGCAAGGCGAGGCAGGCCCGCAGCGCCTCGCCGATCGCGGTGGTGCCGGCGGGCAGCACGCGCGGCACGTCCTCCACCGCGCGGGCGAAGGCTTCGAGTTCGGCGGGGGAGCCGATGCGGGTCCACTCCACCATCACCTCCTGCGCGCCCGGACCGGACCATAGGAGCAGCGCCGCCAGCGTGGCCCCGTGGGCGCCGCCGGTGAGGCCGGAGGCGACATCGGGGTCGCGCAGGGCGGCGGCGCAGCCGTTGGTCATCAAGGTGAATTCGGCGAGATTGACGCTCGCCGAGCAGTCGAAGGCGAGGATCAGCGCGAGGTCGGCCGGCTCCAGGGGCTCAGCCCATCGTCTGCACGGAGTCCGGGGTGATTTCGAAAATCAGCCTGGTCTCGGCGGCGGAGCGATAGGGGTAGGAGTCGAGGCCGAGATACTTCTTGGCCAGCGAATCGATATGCGCATCGCCGCCTTCCTCGGTCACCCTGGTCACGGTGCCGCGGATCTGGATGTAGCGGTAGCCGTTGGCAGGGTCGACGATGGACAGCGCGACCCTCGCGCCTTCGGCCATGTTGCGGGATTTCACCCGCCCCTTGGCGGAATTCACCCGGATCAGCCCGCCCGTATAGTCGAACCACACTGGCGTCACCTGCGGGCTGCCATCCTTCATGATGGTGGCGAGATGGGCGAGCGGCGCCTTGGTGGTGACGAGGTCGAGATAGGCTTCGGGAACGGCGGTCATTGGGAACTCCTGATTGGATTACGTCTCGTGAACCATGCGTCGGCGGTCGGGCCCCGGCAATATGATCCTACTTGGCGAACAGCTTGCCCGGCGGGGGGGCCTTCCGCGTGTAGTCCATCACCGTATAGCCGCCGCCCTGGTAGCGTTCCTGGATGGGGTTGCCGCTCACCTTGCCCGCCATTTGCGCGGCGAAGGGGTCGGCGCTGTCTTGCGGGAGCCAGCCGATTTTGGCGCGGGCGTCGGCGCGCCAGTAGGT
>CAIWAJ010000137.1:0-3021 GCA_903910565.1 uncultured Rhodospirillales bacterium | reverse complement strand
GCGGATGTTCTCGAAGGGTTCCAGGCCCTTGCGCAGATCGGCGGGCGAGATATAGGCGCCGTTGGAGCGGCCGGCAAACACGTCGAACGGCCAGATCTTCATCGCCGGGTAGCCTTCCTCCAGCAGGTTGATCGCCAGCTCCGCGGGGGTGGCGACGAAGGCGACCTGGTCGTCATAGCGGCCCGACGGGCGCTCATTGCCGTCCGGGTCGATCTCGCGCTTGATGGCGTGGCGGTTGTTGTAGGTGTTGCCGGCGCAGGTGTTGTAGACGCGGATCTTGTCGTGCGAGAGGCCACCCAGCAGCTGGTGGATGGGCTGGCCGGTGGCCTGGCCGAAAATGTCCCACAGCGCGATATCCACCGCCGAGGCGGCGCGGATTTCGGCGCCGGTGCTGGCGAAGCCGAGCATTGTGTTGAGCAGCGCGTGGCTGTGCCGCTCGATATGCAGCGGGTCCTTGCCGAGGAGGTAGGGCGCCACCAGGCCGTGCAACTGGCCGGCCACCGCGTCCGCGCCGCGGAAGGACTCGCCGAGGCCGACGATGCCCGCATCGGTGTGCAGCTGCACCCAGAGGAGGTTGGGGTATTCGCGGAGCTGGATGGTCTCGAGCGCGGTGATCTTCATGGCAGTCCCTCCGTAATCGCAGCGCCATCGCGCAGGATGGCTTTTGCCTCCGCCGTGTAACCGTCCGGCCCGTGCAGCACCAAGCCCGGCAGCAGGCGAAACGGGCCGCGCCCGCCCCTCACGCCGCGGATCAGCACCAGTTTCGCCGGCCGCCCGGCGCGCGGCCACAGCGGCAGCAGGGTCAGCGAGCCGCAGCCGGCCGCGCCGAACGCCGCCAGCGCATCGGCCACATGGTCCGCCGCGATCACCCAGGTGAGCGTGCCGCGATGGCGCAACGGGCGGGAAAGCGCGCGCGCCCAATCCGCCAGCAGCCCCTCCCCTGCCCGCTTCGCCCGCTCCTTCGCCTGATCCGGCGATTCGGTGCCCGGCGCGTGCCAGGGCGGATTGGCCATCGCGTGGTCGAACACGCCCTCGACACCGGCCGTGAGGTCCGCCGCCAGGAAGCGCAACTCATTGAATCCATTGGCCGCTGCATTCGCGGTGGCGAGGGCCACCAGCCCGGGATCGATCTCAACCCCCAACCCGGTTATAGCCACCCTTGCGGCGAGGCACAGCAGCCCAGCCCCGGCGCCGCTGCCGCCCTCCAGCACCCGCTCGCCCGGTTTCGCCGGCACAAACGCCGCCAGCAGCACCGGCTCTACGCCGGTGCGATGCCCCTGCTCGGGTTGCGTATGAGCAACCCGCCCGCCGAGCAGATGGCTCACCCCCCCGGTCTCATCCCAGGCCGGCCTCCCGCATCACCTGCTTCGCCTCCGCCTCGTCACTGCTCGCCACCGCCAGCCGGCGCGGAATGGCGCCGATGCTGCCCTCCACCGCGCTGGTGTGGTTGTCCAGCACTAGGCTGTCGATGCCGGCATCGCGCAGCAGCGCGGCGACGAAGGAAAGGCGGACGGGGTCGTCGGTGGTCTCGAAGATGCGCATGGCCCCAGCATGGGCAGTTTGCCTCGCCGTCGCAATCGCAAGAAGGACGGGCGTACTTTTTGTGAACAAATAGAACCAAAAAAACCTTTCGCTCCGTTCCATGCCGTTGCCGTACACCGGCGGGATGGTCGGGAGCGGCACCACGCGAGGCGATAAAAGTTTTTTGCTCCTTTTTTTCAAAAAAGGAGCGCTTCCTCGCCCGCCTTGACCCTCCTTACCCCCCGCCGATATGCTACGCCATCTGCCAGGAGATCACGTTGGGCGTCGTCGCCAGCCTCGAACCCCGCCTCGCCGCCGCACCCGAGGACGCGTTGACCCGCCTGATCGCCCTCGTGGAGGACGATCTGCAGGCCTGCAACCAGGCGATTGTGGCGCGGATGCACAGCCCCGTCGCGCTGATCCCGCAACTCGCCGCCCATATCGTGGCGGCCGGCGGCAAGCGCATTCGCCCGCTGCTGACCCTCGCGGCGGCCCGCATGTGCGGCTACGCCGGTGACCGCCACATCCAGCTCGCCGCCTGCGTCGAGTTCATCCACACCGCCACCCTGCTGCATGATGACGTCGTCGACGAAAGCCTGCTGCGCCGCGGGCTCGCCAGCGCCAACGCAGTGTTCGGCAACAAGGCGAGCGTGCTGGTCGGCGATTTCCTGTTCGCCCGCAGCTTCCAGCTCATGGTCGAAGACGGCTCGCTGCGGGTGCTGGAAATCCTCTCGCGCGCGTCGGCCACCATCAGCGAAGGCGAGGTGCTGCAGCTCGTCACCCAGAACGACCTCTCGACCGACGAAGCCCGCTATCTCGACGTCATCAAAGGCAAAACCGCCGCCCTCTTCGCCGCCGCCTGCCAGGTCGGCGCCGTCGTCGCCGCCCGCCCGCCCGCCGAGGAACAGGCGCTGGCCAGCTACGGCATGAACCTCGGCATCGCCTTCCAACTCGTCGATGACGCGCTGGACTACGCGGCCGACCAGGCCACGCTGGGCAAGACGGTCGGCGATGATTTCCGCGAGGGCAAAATCACCCTCCCCATCCTCGCCGCCTACGCAGCCGGCGATGAAACC
The DNA here is from genome assembly GCA_903910565.1 of uncultured Rhodospirillales bacterium. Taxonomy (GTDB): domain Bacteria; phylum Pseudomonadota; class Alphaproteobacteria; order Acetobacterales; family Acetobacteraceae; genus CAIYPH01. The sequence continues at coordinate 424 of CAIWAJ010000137.1, read as the reverse complement.
GAGCGCGTGTTTTGGCGCCGCACCATCGAGGCGCTCGATCAGACCGAGGCGGACCTCGATCACGCCATGGCGCTCATCGCCCGCCACGGCGCCATCGCCACCACGCTGGCCCGCGCCGCCGACTTCGCTGGCCAAGCGAAGGCCGATCTCGCGATGTTCCCGGCCTCGTCCATCAAGGACACATTGGCAGCGGTGGCGGATTATACGGTCAGCCGGTTGCGCTGAGAGCCCTCAAGGCGACAGTAAGCGTGTTCTTTTTGTGAACAAAAAGAACCAAAAAAACTTTCGCTCTTATTGCGTCATCTGTTGAGATCTGCGATTCTACTCCCCGGCGTCAGGGGAACATCTCAGGTATGGACAAAGTGGCGTTTGGGCGGTGGCTTGCCGGGATTGGAGAGCTCGATGGCGCCCAGCGTATGCGCGC
>CAIWAJ010000136.1:0-4115 GCA_903910565.1 uncultured Rhodospirillales bacterium | reverse complement strand
CGTCAGGTGAAGGTGGTGACCATCGCCGCCGATCTCTCGCAGGAAAGCGAGGTGGTCCGCGTGGCCGCCGAGGCCGGGCCGGTCGATATCCTCGTCAACAACGCCGGCGCCATCCCTGGCGGCTCGCTCACCCAGATCGACAACGAAACCTGGCGCCGCGCCTGGGATTTGAAGGTCTTCGGCTTCATCTCGCTGTGCCGCCAGGTCTATCCCAGCATGGCCGCCCGCAAAGCCGGGGTGATCGTCAACGTCATCGGCGCCGCCGGCGAGCAGTTCCCGGCCAACTACATCGCCGGCGCCACCGGCAATGCCGGCCTGATGGCCTTCACCCGCGCCCTCGGCCGCGCCAGCCCCGCCGACGGGATTCGCGTGGTCGGCATCAACCCGGGCTCCACGGCCACCGGCCGCATGGAAACCCTCATGCGCACCCGCGCCCGCGACGAACTGGGCGACCCCGACCGCTGGCTCGAACTCTGCTCCGGCATGCCCTTCGGCCGCGCCGCCAGCCCCGAAGAGATCGCCTCCGCGGTCGCCTTCCTCGCCAGCCCCCGCTCGGGCTACACCACCGGCACCATCCTGACGATCAACGGCGGCTGACCGCCATCAACCAGAAACCAAGAGGAAAACGACATGGCGTTCTATGAACTCCGCCAATACAAGGTGCGTCCTGGCCAGATGAATGCCTGGCTGAAGCTGATGGAAGAGGAGATCATCCCCTTCCAGGTCGGCCACGGCATGGTCATCACCGGCTCCTACCAGGGCGAGACCGATGACGGCGTCTATATCTGGACGCGCCGCTTCGAGAGCGAGGAACAGCGCGTGGCGCTGTACAAGGCGGTCTATGAGTCCGACCACTGGAAGACCGTGATTTCGCCCCGCATCCCCGACCTGCTGGACCGCTCCGGTATGGTGGTCACGCGGATCGTCCCCACGTCGCGCTCGGTCGCGCAATAGCGGCCTAACCGCCGGCGCGGGCCTTCACTCCAAGCAGGCCCGCCGCAGCGCCGCCTCCACCCCGGGGGCACGCAGGGCGGCGATGTTGTCGAGCCGGCGGCGGAGCACCTCCGCCGTCACATCGGCATAATGCGGATTATCCGGCTGCACGGCGCGGTGCCAGGATTGCAAGGTCAGTGACATGCCGATCCGCGCCGCGGTGAGCAGCGGGATCAGCGCGATCTCCTCCGCCAGCAGCGGGTAGACCGCGTGATAGCCGCCGACGAACAGGCCAAGAGCGGTAACCTCGTCCATATCCGGCGCGAGCTGCGAGGTGGCGCCGGTGCCGACATCGATCGCCACCGCGGTTTCCACCATGTCGCCGAAATCGATGATGCCGGCGAGCCGGTCATGGTCGGCGCTGTCGACCAGCGTGTTGCCGCCGTTCATGTCGTTATAGAGCACCTGGCGGCGGAGGTTGGGCAGGGCGGGCGCCACGCGGGCGGCGAAGTCATCGAGGATGGAGACGAACACCTCGCGCGCCTCCTCGCTGCCCAGCATCGGCACGAGCTCGCGCAGGCGCAGCATGTGCTGCATGTCCCAGATCAGCGCATGCCCGGTGGCCGGGTGCGAGAAGCCGCTCAGCGCCACTTCCAGCCGCGCCAGCCCGCGCCCGCAGGCCACCCGCTGCGCCGCGCTGCGGCGGGAGGCGTGCAGCAGGGCGCCAGGCACCCAGGAGAGCAGCCGCACCCGCTGGATACCGCCGGTCTCATGCGGCACCAGGGTCTCGACACTGCCATCGGGCATCGGGATCACCCGCGGCACCGGGAAGGACGGATCGACCCGCGCGACGTGGCGCAGCGCCTGGATCTGCATGTCCACCACCGCCGCGTCCTCGACGGGGTTGGCGAATTTCAGCACGAACTCCCGCCCGTCGGCCGCGCGGACGTGGAAATTACGATCGCGCTCGCCGGTCAGCAGGCGCGCACGTCCCGTGATGCCCCAGTGCTGCTGCGCAACGCGCTCGGCGGTTTCAGTGGAGACGTCCAGCGCATGGACGGTCATGACGGAGAAAATGTCGGGCTCGGTGCTCATGGCGCGAGTGTGCCAAGGCTCGAAGGGTGGCGCCAGGAGGGAGGAAGCGCTTCTTTTTTGAAAAAAAGAAGCAAAAAACTTTTATCCGTTTGCCGCGTACCGCTCCCACCATCCCGGGAGGCACGCCAACGGCAACGAAGTCCTGAAAAGTTTTTTTGGTTCTTTTTGTTCACAAAAAGAACACCTTCCTTCATCTGGCGAGAGCCGTGGGTTGTCCGATGTGGCAGATAAATTTCTTTTGTTCGAATTTTGTTCTTGACAATTTACCTCGTTCGGGTATAATGCGCGCTTCACCCCCCAGCCGAGGAGCCCCATTAGATGCCGCCCGTTCCCGCAATCCTGCACACCCTGCTGCGCCATATCGCGCTGCGCCTGGCGTTGCTGCTGGGCGGGCTATTGGCGGTGCGGGAAGGGTGGATGCAGGCGCGCCTGGCGGCGATGCCGGAGGGGCATCGCCATCGCGCGCGGCTCATGCGGGAGCTCGCTTTCATGGCGCAAGTGCGCGCCGCGCTGGCGGACCCGGAATTCCGGGAGGACCCGTGCACGATCGGCAAGGCGGCGGAGGTGGCGCGCTGCGTCAACGATGCCGGCCGCCGCGCGGTCGCGCGGTTGTTCGGGCTGATGTTCTCGCGCGGCCGGGGCATGCGGCGCGTTGCGCGCGGCGCGGCGCCGGCGGCGGATCGCGCGATGGCCGCCCGATGTACCGGCTTCACGTCCGTCGCGTGAGAACCGCCCCTGCAAGCCACGCAGGGGCGGCGATAGCGCGTGGGCGCACGCGGTCGGAACCATTGGCGTATGTGATCGGGCTACGTGATAGCCAAGTAGACCAAGGAAGGTGTTCTTTTTGTGAACAAAAAGAACCAAAAAACTTTTTCCGACTTCGTTGCCGTTGGCTGCTTTCCCCGGAAGGTTGGGAGCGGTACCCGCAAGGCGGATAAAAGTTTTTTGCTCCTTTTTTTCAAAAAAGGAGTGCTTCCTTCCCCTTGCCTTTCCCTGTTCCGGTCCTTCGGCTTCCCAAGCGAACGAGGGCAACAAAAACAACACGCACCCTCCCCTACCGATTCGCCCCCGGCACCCACATCACATCCGCCGCGCCGTTGTCGTTGAGCGCCCGTCCAAGCACGAAAAGATGGTCGGAGAGCCGGTTGAGGTAGCGCACCACTTCGGGGTTCACCGTCTCGGCGGCGGCCAGCGCCACCACGCGGCGCTCGGCCCGGCGCACCACGGTGCGGGCGACATGGGCCTGGGCCGCGGCCGGGGTGCCGCCGGGGAGAACGAAGCTTTTCAGCGGCGGCAGGGTGGCGTTCATGGCGGCGACCTCGGCCTCGAGGCGCAGCGAGGGCACGTCGGTGAGGCGGAGGCGGTCGCCCATTTCGCCGGGCACGCAGAGGTCGGCGCCGACGTCGAACAGGTCATTCTGGACGCGGGCGAGCATGGCGTCAGCGTCGCCGGTCGTGTGCAGCCGGAGCACGCCGATGATGGCGTTGGCCTCGTCGACGGCGCCATAGGCTTCGACGCGCAGCGCGTCTTTCGCGATACGGGTGCCATCGCCGAGCGAGGTCTGGCCTTTGTCTCCGCCGCGGGTGACGACGCGATCGATACGAACCATGGGTGTCCTCAGGGGGCGAACTGGATTTGCAGGGTGGTGACGGCCGGGGCCATCGCGCCATCGGCGCGGCGGGCCGGCTTGTAGCGCCAGGCGAGAATGGCTTTGCGGGCGGCCTGATCGAGCAGTGGATAGCCCGACGTCCCGATCACGTCCACCGCCGTGACACCGCCATCGGCGGCGACCTGGATGCGCAGCGTCACTGTGCCTTCCTGGTGCAGCAGGGCGGCCTCGCGGGGGTAGCTCGGTGGCCAGTTGCCGCTTTCGGGCTCGGCGGGGGTGAGGATACCGTTGGGGTCCTCGATCTTGCCGTCGATCCCCGCGAGGCCGAGGCGGATTTCGGGCGGCGCGGCCACCGGTTCGGGCGCCGGCGGGGGGGCGGGAGGTTGCAGCGGGGCCGGCGGCGGCGGGGGCGTTTCCGGGCCGGGCGGAACGACAGCCGGACGCGGCGCCGGCGGCGCGGGCTGCGGCGGAGGAGGCG
>CAIWAJ010000135.1:0-8818 GCA_903910565.1 uncultured Rhodospirillales bacterium | reverse complement strand
CGGTCGGGCATGGCGAGGCGGTCATCGAAGAAGCCGAGATGGAACTTGCCGCGCTCCAGCACGCGGCCGATCTCCTGGTAGTAGTCGGCCGACATGAAATCGAGCCGGGAGTCCGGGTGGCGCCATGACATCGGCAGGATGGTGCAGTTCTGCGCCTGGAGAAAGCCTACCATGACCATCTGACGCGACATTTTCGTTCCCCCAGTGGCCCCGCCATGGCGGGTCAACATGTTCTTAACATACGTTAGAGTTCATTAACTCTCGGAGGCGTTACCTGGCAGGTGGCGCGGCGGCAGCTTGGTGCAACACGGGGACATAGCATTCACGATGATACGCTGGCGGCAATTTAGGCGGTTTGTGCGGGATGAGCGCGGCTTCACCGTGCTCGAATACACTCTGATCACCGTGATCATTGGAACCGTCGTCCTCTCCGGTGTGGATATCATCGGAAACGCGCTGCAGTCCTCCTACACCGGTATCAGTACCATCCTCGCCCAGCATGCCGCGTCCGCGGGGGGCTGAGCGGCATCAATTGGTGAGCGCCACCCCGCGCAGGCGGATCAGCCCATCCGGCACCTGCTGGAACCCGGAGAGCCCCTTCTTCATGCCGACGATGTTCTTGGGGTTCCAGAGATAGACCAGCGGCAGGTCCTTGCGCTCCTGCTCCCAAACCTTGGCGTAGATCTCGCGCCGCTTGGCGACATCGGTGTGCACGCGGGCCTCGTCGAGCAGCGCGTCGACGCTGGGGTTGCCGTAATGCCCGTAGTTGAACGTGCCGCCGCTGCGCAGCATGGCATACATGTTGCCATCCGCGTCCGATCGTCCGGACCAGCCAATCAGGTAGGCCTCGAACTCGCCCTTGTAGGCGGCCGAGAGCGAGGAGGCGAATTCCATGGTCTTGATCTGCACGTCGAACCCGGCCTCGCGGGTCATCGATTGGATCACCTCGGCGGCCTGCTGGATATCCGGCCCGTTGGTTGCGGTGAGCACGATCTTCACCGGCAACGCCACGCCGGCCTGCTTGAGCAGGGCCTGGGCCTTTGCCACGTCGCGCGCGGGGGAGCGGATGTCGGGGACGAACATGGGCGATGAGGGCGGATTGGCCTGGGCGGCGGCGGCGAACATGCCGTTATAGACCACCTGGATCAGCGCCTCCTTGTCGATCGCCAGTTCGAAGGCCTGGCGCACCAGGGCGCTCTGACCGGAGATCGTGTTGGCGGCCGGGCTGTTGCCGGTGTTGAAGGTGATGCCGGTATAGGCCAGCGAATTGGCGGTCGCGAGTTTCAGCCGCGCGTCCTTCTCCACCGCGGCGATATCGGTCGGGACGATGTATTCCACAAGATCGAGACTGCCGGCCTGGAGGTTCGCGAGGCGCACGGAGGAGTTGGGGATTGGCAGGTAGACCACCTGGTCGAAGTGGTATTCCTTGGCCTCCCAATAGCCCGGGTAGCGCTTGAGGGTAATGCGGTCCTGCGGCACCCGGTTGTCGAAGGCGTAGGGGCCGGCGCAGACCGGGTTGAGGCCGAACTTGTCACCGGCCGCCTCGGCGGCTTTGGGGGAGATCATGATGCCGGCGCGGTCGGTCATGATCGCCAGCAGTGGCGAGGCGGGGGCCTTGAGGATGAGCCGGACGGTGAGCGGATCGATGATTTCAACCGACTGGATCGGGCTCACTTCGCCCGCGCGCATGCTGCCCTTGATGGTCTGGTCGCGGGTGATTTTGTACTTCACCGCCTCGGCATCGAATTTCTCGCCGTCCTGGAAGGTGACGCCGGCGCGCAGCGTGATCACCAGGCTGGTCGGGCTTTCATAGCGGTAGCCGGTGGCGAGTTGGGGGATGACGTTTAGCTTGGTATCAAGATCGAACAGCTTGTCGCACATCGCGGAATACACGATGCGGCCGACATAGGAGGAGCCGAGCGTGGGGTCGAGCAGGTCGGGGTCCTCGCGCAGACCGATGCGCAGGGTTTGCGCGGCGGCCGGCAGGGCGGCGGCGAGCAAAACGGCGGCACAGGCAATCGATTTTAGCCAACGGCGCGACATGGCAGCCCTCCCCCAAGACGATTTCTCCATGCTGGCGGGATACGGGCGCGGCGGCAAGGGTGCGGCTAGAGGCCGATCTGACGTAGGAAGATCTGCACGGCGAGCCTGTCCGCTGGGCCCATGCCGGCGCGGAGGTAGAACAGCAGGAAAAGATGGGAAAAGCTGATGCCGATCGTCGCCAGGAGCCGGCAGGTGCGCGGTGTGGGCAGGGCAGCGGGGCGCAGCCAGATGCCGGCGAAGGCGGCGAAAGTCATTAGCGGGTAGAAATCCTGGCGGTAGCGGTGGTTCATGAAGACGAGGCCGAGCATCAGCAGCGCGGGTAAGGCGAGCCCGGCGGCAATGGCGAGCGGGGCGGCGCGCCGGGTGCGGACACGGGCGGCGAGGAGGAGCAACAGCGGGTCGGAGAGCAGGAAACTCGCCGGCGGCAATTCCGCCTCTACCAGGCGGGCCTGGAAATCCGCGAAAATCAGCCCGCCGCCCGGCCAGTAGAGCGGCCAGACCGGGGCGAAATAGTACATCAGCCCGTAGGGCAGCCGGGCGAGGCTGAATTCACCGCCCGCGGCGATGCGCGCCAGACGATCTGGGAAACGGGCGTTCATGAGATGGGCGGAGAGATCGACCACGGTGAAGGGGTTGCCCCAGCGGGCATAGTTGATCGACATCACCGCCGCGGCGAAGGACGCAGCGATGGCGGCCGGGGCCGCGAGTTGGCGCAGCTTTGCGCCGCGCCACGCCAGGACCGCCATCAGCCCCACAAGCGCCGCCATGAGGCCGGCGCCGGTCGATGCCCGGGTCAGCAGCGCCAATCCGGCCGCCAGCGCGAGCCAGCGCAGGCGGCGGGTGACGTTCTCCTCGATGAGGCCAGCAAGCGCCTGGAAGACGAACAGCGCCGCGAAAGCCGCAGACCACTGCAGCACTTCCTCGTACATCGTCGCGCGCAGGAACTGCACCTGCGGCCCGCCGAACATCAATGCAGCCCCGAGAGCCGCTGCCAGCGCCTTCGGGAGGACACCGCGTTCCAACAGGAGCCATACCGCCCGAATCTGCCAGAACACCGCGAAGCCAGCCGCGGCGACGATGGATAGGCGTGTCACATCGAGCACCATGCCATCGGGCAGCGCCAGCAGCGGGAGGCGGAGTAACGCGGGGAAAATGCCAAAATAGGCGATTACCTGGTCGCCGTGCAGGAAGCCTTCCATGCCGATCGCCTCGGGCGCGATGTCGAAACCGCCCTGGAGCATACGGGCCAGCATGGCGTTGAATACCAGCACGGGTTCTTCGCCCGCGGGTGGCGCGATGAGCGCCCCGCCGATCAACGCGGCGTACCACAGCGCCGCGAGCGCGGCCGCGACGGCCGGCTTCATATCGGCGGCTTGGCCAGTTCCAGGAACGTCCCGTAGGAGCGGATGTAGTCGGCCGCGTCGTAGCGGTGGGAGTTCAGGACCAGCAGCACGCAGTCGGCGGAGAAATTGCTGATGGAGGTCCATGTCATCGCCGGCACGTAGACGCCGGTATCGGGCCGGTCGAGCCAAAGGTTGCGCCGGGACTGGCCGTTGTCGAGCAGCAGGCGGCAGGTGCCGTGCATGGCGATCATGAATTGGCGGCAGGCGCGGTGGGCGGATTGTCCGCGCACGTCCCGGGTGGGCACGTTAAAGATCGAATACATGCGGACGGGGGAAAAGGGCAGCTCATCATCGAACTCGCTGACGGCGAGATCGCCGCGCAGATCGGCGACGCGGCGCAGGCGGTAGAGGGCGGCCTCGCCGACGCCAAGCGGGACGATCGGGTCTTCCCCTGGGGTTGCCGCCTCCGGAGCGTCGGACATGGCGAGATCGGCATAGCCGACGATGCCGGCCGGATTGCCGGAGACGATGGCGTTGGGCGGCACCGAGCGGGTGACCACGCTGCCGGCGCCGACCATGGCGCCGGCGCCGATCTCGATCCCCGGCAGGATGGTCGCATTGGCGCCGATCGAGGCGCCCCGGCGCACGATGGTGCGGCTGAATGCCGCCGGCGGGCGGCGGCTGCGGGGGAACGGATCATTCGTGAAGGTCGCGTTGGGGCCGATGAAGACGTCATCTTCGATGGTGATGCCGTCCCACAGCTGGACCCCGCATTTCACCGTCACGCGGTCACCCAAGAGGACATCGTTTTCAACAAACACGCCATCGCAGATGTTGCATCCAGCGCCTATGCGAGCGCCGGGGAGCACGTGGGCGAAGGCCCAGACGCGGGTGGCGCTGCCGATCGCGGCGGACTCGCAGAGGGCTGCGGGGTGGATGAAGGGGGGGGCGGGCTCAACTGCCATGGGGGCGGTCCTCGTGAGGCGGAAACGACATCGAGGCTTCGACGATGGCGAGCGGGCGCATTTTTGTGTTTTCGTAGGCTCGCGCGGCGTAGGAGCCGACGATGCCGATGCCGAGTGTGTTGAGCGCGCCGAAGAAGATGATAGCGATCATGGTGGCGGCATAGCCGGGGACATCGATGAAGCCGCTGATCCGCAGGGCCAGCACAATCACCGCGAGGGGCACCGAGACCAGCAGACCGGCCATGCCGAGCAGCATCAGCACCCGCACCGGCAGGTCGGTGAAGGCGAAGATGCTGTCCATCATGTAGCGAAGCTTCTTGCGAAACGTCCATGCGCTGACGCCGATGGTGCGGGCGCGGCGGGCGTAGGGGATTTCGAGGCGGCGGTAGCCGACCCAGAATAGCTGGCCGATCAACGAGGAACCGGCTTCGGTGAAGGAGATCAGGTGGTCGCGCACGTCCCGCGTGCAGCCAAACACGTCAACCCCGCCTTGCGGCACCTCGGGGATCACGAAGCGGCGGTAGATCGCCCAGAACAGGTTGGCGTTCATCCGGGCTGCGCTTGGGTCGTCGCGCGTCTCGCGGCGTCCGAGCGCGACGTCCGCAGTGCCGGACAGCATCGGGGCGAGGAATTCGAGCAGCAATTCGGGCGGCTCCTGCAAATCGGCGGCGATGACACCGAAATATGCACCGCTGCCGGCGGCCAGGCCGGTGCGGATGGCGGCGAAGGAGCCGAAATTGCGGCTATGGCTAAGGAGTTGCGACGCAAACCGGGCCTGCGGGAGTGCGGAGCGCAGCAGGTCGAGGCTGCGGTCGGGGCTGCCGTCGACCACGAAGACAAATTCCATGCGCACGTTGAACCGTGCCGCGGCGGAGGCGGAGAGGGCCTCGAATGCCTCGATGAGTTGCGCGACATAGCCCTCGTTCTTGTAGACGGGGATGACGACAGAGAAGGTCTTCATGGTTGCGCACTCCCTTCGCCCAGGCACCATCGGCCGCCGGGGAACCGCTCGCAGTGCAGACCCGGCGGGAGGAAGCCCTCGGGAATCGCGTTCACCACGCCGTCCAGCAACACGTAGAGCATATCCTTGCGCCACGGGCCGGAGACCATCGCCTGTCGCCCGGCGGCACAGTCGGGTTTGGCGCGGGCGTCGTAGACCGAATTGGTTGGCCGGTCGCGCAGCGCTGCGTAGTGGTTGAGCTCGATAGTCAGGTGATGCGCCGGTGGCATGGTGCAGTTGTAGACCGGTGAAATCACCAACTGCTTCGCGCGATCCAGCCGCGCGATCCACTCTGCCTCGGCCAGCAGCGAGGCGCCAGGCGCACGTGCGAGGACGGCAACGCGCCGGCGCAGCCCCTCGGTGTCGGCGAGTTGGATCAGGCAGGCCATCAGGGGCACGGTCAGCATCACGCTGCCACGGTGGCGCATCGCCAGCACCAGGCCGCTGAGCAGAATGGCGTAGAAGACCGGCCAGAACATGCGCCCGGAGGAGCGGAAGATGCTGCACAGGTTGATCAACCAGTCCGGCACGGGAATGTGGAGCAGTTCGACGCCGAACAACTCGATGTCCTGCGACAGGGCAAACATCATCAGTGCCGCAGCGATCGTCGCGAAGGCGGCGTAGCGGCGAAGGAGCCGGGCGATCGCGGCGCGATCACGGAGAAGTGCCAAGGCGAGCAGCAGCAGGCCGCCGGCGCCGAGATAGTTGAACCCTTCGTATTGGCCGCCGGTCGCGTCGATGATCGGCCACATATGCGGGAACACCGCGCTGCGCTGCGGCCAGAGCGGTGAGACCAGGTTCATCGAGTAGAGGCCGAAATTGCCGCTGAACGGCGAGGAGTTACCGCGCCCGATGAAGCCGGCCAGGAGCAGGACCGCGCCGATCACGGGCACCAGCAACCCGGGCTCCCACCAGCGGGCGGCGGCGCGGCGGAGGCGGTCGAGCCAGGAGGCGCCGTAGAGCGCGCCGGCCATGGCGAAGAGGTAGACGTTGATCAGCAGCGTGAAAGCCAGCAACAGCGCCCAGCGCGCCGCCACTTTCCATGGCCGGCTTGCCGTGCGGTCGCGTAGATAGAGCCATAAGGCGGCGATCAGCGGGAACTGGCCCCAGAGCGAGACGTGGCCGAAGCGGTAGAGCATCACCGGGGCGGAGACGGCGAACAGGCTCGCTGTGATGGCTGCCAGCAGATGACGCTGCCCGGCCTCGATGACCACGAGGGTAGCAAAGATCGCCGATAGCATGACGCTCGCCGCCATCCAGGTGCCGTAGGGTAGGACCACCGCGCCGGTGAGGCGGGAGATCGCCTTGCCGGTAACGGCGATGAGGGGGAGGAAATCGAGGAAGATGCCGCTGGTGCCGGTCGGCGGGGCGAAGGAGGGGATGTGGAGGAGCGGAAACTGCCATGGCGCGTGGACGAATGCGGTGTAGCTGGTGACGAGGGCCAGCATGTCGACGCTAACCCGCGCATCGGCGGCATCCATCAGCCAGGTGCCGATGGGGTTGCGCCAGAAGCCGGTGCCGAGCACGAAGTCGAGATTGAACAGCGTCGCGTCATAGACCGCGCCGATGGCGGCGGCGACCGCGCACAGCAACGCGACTGGACGTTGCCGGCACAGCGCCTCGGCGAGCGCGGACGGGCCAGATACCGGCATGACGGTTCGCTTCTACCCCGGTTGCATCATCACTCCGGCATAGGTGCCGCGCCGTGGCCGGTGCAAGAGTGGTTCAGCCTTGCGTGCCCTGGCGGCGCAGGTAGGTGATCACCGACCCATCGCGGGCGACTGCGCGCAGTCCGGCCCAGGCGCCGGAGGGTTCGTACCAGAGATCGAGCGTCGACGGCCCCGTGAGCGTGAAGCGCTTGGCAGGGAGGGTCTCGCCGCCAAGGGTGTGCACGGGATCATGCCCGCCATCGCGCACGTCGAAGGTCATCAGTTCGCCGTTCTGCGGGTTGATCATCGGGCGCTCGACTTCGCGTCGATTCCAATGGCTGGCAATGATGCTGCCAGGCGGAGCCGTGTAGCTGCCGGACGCCGAACCTTCCACGGCCAGCGCTCCGCCGCGCGACGTGGCCCGCATGAAATCCTTACGGCCGTCGTCATCGGTCTCAAAGCGTGCCTCAGCCAGGGAATCACCCCGCCAAGCCTCGCTGCCGCGCAGGGCATAGCGAAACAAGGTAATCGGGCCGAACTTGACCAGATAGTCGACCGCGACGGTAACCACTTGGTTATCGCCTGAGCGCGCAAAGGAGACCGAGTGGCTGCCAATCACGCTGTCATTGCGCCGGACCTCGAAATCGATCCGCGCCAAGGCTGCGGCCGCCGGTCGCGCGAGGGCGGCGGTGAGGCCGGCGGCGACGATGGATCGGCGCGAAATGAGGGTCATTGCCAGTCTACGCACAAACCAGCCGCGTGGATGCACCATGGACGGGGCGGCGATCCGGCGGCATCCTCGCTCCATGTCGCACTCCGTGATTTCTCCCCGCGTTCGCGCCACCGGCGCCCCCCCGATCCCCGCTGCCCGCGTCTGGGCGGCGCGCTATGACGGCCGCGCGGGCCCGGCGATCGACCTCACCCAAGCGGTACCGGGCTACCCGCCTGATCCGGCGATGCTGGAGCATCTGGCCACCGCGGCCGGCACGAGGGCGGCCGCCGGATACGGCGATATCGCGGGAGATGAGGGGCTACGCGCGGCGCTCGCGGGCGATATCAACGGGTTCTACGGCTCTTCGGTCACCGCGGATCAGGTCTCGATCACCGCCGGCTGTAACCTCGCCTTCGCCATGGCGGCCACCGTCGCCGCCGCGCCGGGGGAGGCGGTGATGCTGCCGACGCCCTGGTATTTCAACCACCACATGGCGCTCACCATGCACGGCATCGAGACGCTGCCTTTGCCCTGCCGCGCCGAGGACGGCTTCGTGCCGGACCCGGCGCTGGCCGAGGCGCTGCTCACGCCCGCCGTGCGCGCCATCGTCCTGGTGAGCCCCAACAACCCCACTGGCGCGATTTATCCGCCCGAGGTGATCGCCGCTTTCGCAGCGCTGTGCCGCCGGCGCGGCCTGTGGCTTATCCTCGATGAGACCTATCGCGACTTCCTCCCCGCCGATCGCACGCCGCCCCATACGCTGTTCAGCGACCCCGACTGGGCGGACGTGCTGGTGCATCTCTACTCCTTCTCGAAATCCTACTGCATCCCCGGCCACCGCGTCGGCGCCATCGCGGCCGGTGGCGAGTTTCGCGCCGAGATGCTGAAGGTGCTCGATACCATGCAGATCTGCCCGCCCCGCGCGGCGCAAACCGCGCTGACCTGGGCGATCGAGGGGCTGCGGGACTGGCGGGCGGGCAATCGCACCCTGATGGCCGGCCGCGCCGATGCCTTCCGCGCCGCGGCGGGGCGGCTCAACGGCTGGAAGCTCGACGCGATCGGCGCCTATTTCGCCTATCTCCGCCTGCCCGACTGGGCCGCCGATT
>CAIWAJ010000134.1:0-2128 GCA_903910565.1 uncultured Rhodospirillales bacterium | reverse complement strand
TCCAGCGCGAGCGCATGGTTGCTCATCGCACACATCCGCCTGCTCACCAGACGCCTGGCACGAGCGTGATCCGTTTTCATCAATTCCGAGTCAGACTCTTAGGCGGTGAGGTGGGGTGCCAAACTAGAACCGCTTTAAGCATGGCATCGCACATTCGCACGGCATCGCAGACGGTCCCCGCGCCACAAGGCGACGGAGAATCACATGTCGAGCATGCAGAACCAAAGAGCAGCCAGAGCGGCGAGCGCCGCAAAGGCACGAACGGAACCGGCAGCAGCGCAGCGGGTCACGCCGCCGATGACACGCGGGGGTGCAGCGCCAAAGCCGAGCGCCGGAGCGCTCGTTGTCATGGAGGCCGAGGCGGCGCGGATGCTGAGCGTGAGCATGCGCCACCTTCAACGCCTGCGGGCCGACGGCGAAGGGCCGCCCATCGTGAACCTTGGCCCCCGGCGCATCGGCTACATCCTGGCCGACGTGGAGGCATGGCTTGCCGGCCGGCGGGTGGTGGCGTCGTGACCTATATCGAAACGACAATCAGCCTTTCCCCGGACGGCTTGACCAGCAATTTCCGGCGATGGGTCGCATTCCTTGGCGCAACTCACCCGCCCATACATGTTCGAAATCGTATCGGACAACGCGGCTCAGCGGCGCTCAGAGACTGTGCCGTGTTGCTCTACGCGGAAGCGCTCAAAGGGTCGGCGACTCACTACCAGGAGATGGCGGACATTGCCGAGCGCTACAACCTGGACATGGGCGGCCCTCGTTGGACCCTCCCCCCGTTCCAGTTGCTCGGCCCCGGCTACGCCCTTCGAGGGCGCGACCCCCTCGGCCTGGATGTGCCAGCGACATTCGGCATCGAATATCTGCAACTGGCGTTGGATCGCTTCAGCCTCAGCGACGCACCCGCAAGAGTGCGGCGGGCAACGCAGCGGGCTTCCGAGTGCGCGGGCGAGTTGCAGGAAGCCCTTGAGAAGGTGACGGGGTGCGCGGGTGGCCGCGTGCAGCGTGTGCATACGGTGACGATCAATCGCCTTTGGCGGAAGTTCGAAAAGGCAATGAGCGCGCCGGGCATCCCCGCCTTTCATGTCACCGTCCTATTGGACCAAGCAACGCGGGATCTAATGCATGTCCGGCCCATTCCCAACCTCGGCGGGCCGCCCCATGCAGCATGATGCCCACGAGCTCGCCGCCGAGCTCGCCCGGCGCGCGCCGGCCTTGGTCGCCGAGCTCTTGCCGCATGGCCACCGCGAGGGGGCCGAGTGGCGGTGTGGCAGCTTGGACGGCGAGGCCGGTAAGTCCCTGGCCGTGCATTTGTTCGGCAGCCGCGCCGGAGTGTGGAGTGACTTCGCCTCCGGCGAGGCCGGCGACGCGCTCGACCTTGTGGCCGCAGTGCGAAGCGGGCGGAACATGAGGGACGCGATGGCTTGGGCGCGGGCATGGCTCGGCCGGCCGGAGCAGGCCGCACCGGCCCGCGTCGCTCCCACCGAGCGGGCACCGACCGGGCCGGATGATGACCAGGCCGAGCGGCGCCGCAAGGCGCTGGCCCTCTTCCTGGCCGCACCGGAGGGCATCGCGGGCACGCCGGTTGCGCTCTACCTCGCCGGACGCGGGATCGACCTTTCGGAACTCGGCCGCGCGCCGCGTGCCCTGCGCTTTCGTGCCGATGCGTGGTGCAGCGAGGCCCGGCGAGGGCTGCCCGCCATGCTCGCCGCCATCACGAACGGGGCCGGCGAGCATGTCGCCACGCATCGCACATGGCTGGCGCGGGACGAGGCCGGGCGGTGGCGCAAGGCGGTGCTGCAAGAGCCAAAGAAGACCCTCGGCAGCTATGCGGGCGGGTTCATCCCCTTGCAGCGCGGCGCCTCCCGTAAGCCTCTGCGGTCCGCCCCAGAGGGAGAGACGGTGGCAATCGCGGAGGGGATTGAAACGGCGCTCTCCGTCGCGCTGGCGTGCCCAGAGCTCCGGGTGATCGCGGCGGTATCCCTCGGCAACATGGCGCGCATCGTGCTGCCGGCGGCGGTGCGCACGGTGATTGTGTGCGCCGACAATGACGGCGCGGAGAACGACAGCGCGGCGCGGGCACTGGCCGGCGCCGTGGCGGCATTCGGCACGGGCGGGCGTCGCGTGC
>CAIWAJ010000133.1:0-4449 GCA_903910565.1 uncultured Rhodospirillales bacterium | reverse complement strand
TGTCGTCATCGATGGTGGTGTTTTTGTCGTAGATGCTGCCGGTGCGGCGGGGGGTGCCGGACGCGGGGGCGTTGATGCCGGGGGTGATGTCGTAGCCGGCGCAGAAGGAGGGGCCGGCGCCGCGGAGGATGACGGAGTGGACGCGTTTGTCGTCATCGGCATCCCACAGGGCGTCGGCGAGCTCCGTGAGGAGGGCGAAGGAGAGCGCGTTGCGCTTTTCGGGGCGGTTGAGGGTGATGCGGGCGCGGCCGCGTTCGATTTCGACGATGATGTGTTCGTAGTCGGCCATTGGTTTTCTCCCCGGTGTCGCCGCTGAGATGCGGTGTTGGAGGGAGTTTGCCTGGACGGGCGGCGTTGTCGAGGGTGTTCTTTTTGTGAACAAAAAGAACCAAAAAAACTTTTTATTCCGTCCCATGCCGTTGGCGTACACAGGCGGGATGGTCAGCAGCGGTACATACCAATGTAGTAAAAGTTTTTTGCTTCTTTTTTCAAAAAAGAAGCGCTTGCTGCCGCTTGCGCTCTCTCCGATGATCCCGGCAAGCACGCATAGGAGGGTCGGATGATTTCGTTGCTGATCAATGGTCAGAGTCACAGCGTCGACGTCGATCCGCAGACGCCTTTGCTGTGGGTGATCCGCGAGTGGCTGGGGATGACGGGCACCAAGTTCGGCTGCGGGATTGCGCAGTGTGGCGCGTGTTCGGTGCATATCGATGGTGCGGTGATGCGGTCCTGCTCGGTGCCGGTGGGCAGTGTGGGGGCGGGGAAGATCACGACGATCGAGGGGTTGTCGGCGGATGGGGTGAGCCATCCGGTGCAGAAGGCGTGGCTGGCGCATGACGTGCCGCAATGCGGGTATTGCCAGTCCGGGCAGATCATGGCGGCGGCGGCGCTGCTGAAGGAGACGCCGAAGCCGACGGACGCGGATATCGACGCGGCGATGACCAATATCTGTCGCTGCGGGACGTATAACCGTATCCGCGCGGCGATCCATACCGCCGCCGGCGCGTGAGGGAGGGGACGATGAAGCTTGATCGCCGCCAATTCACCGCCGCCGCGCTGGCGGGGGCTTTTTCGTTGGGCTGGCGGGTGCCGGCCGAGGCGCAGACCGCGGGGGCAGAGGTCGGGATCTGGGCCGTGGTGCATCCCGACGACAGCATCGTGGTGCGGATAGCCCGCAGCGAAATGGGGCAAGGGACGTCCACCGGGCTCGCGCAATTGGTGGCGGACGAGATGGATG
The DNA here is from genome assembly GCA_903910565.1 of uncultured Rhodospirillales bacterium. Taxonomy (GTDB): domain Bacteria; phylum Pseudomonadota; class Alphaproteobacteria; order Acetobacterales; family Acetobacteraceae; genus CAIYPH01. The sequence goes on along the minus strand of CAIWAJ010000133.1, from coordinate 3,212 downwards.
CGGACTGGACGTTCGTGCGGCTGGAGTTCGTGGCGCCGCATGACAATCTGGCGCGCAGGCGGGCGTGGGGGGATATGTCGACCGGGGGCAGCCGCGGATTGCGCGGGTCGGTGGAGTATGTGCGCAAGGGGGGTGCGGCGGCGCGGGCGATGCTGGTGGCGGCGGCGGCGGCGCAATGGGGCGTGGCGGCGGGGGACTGCGCGGCGGCGGCGAGCGTGATCACCCATACGCCGAGCGGGCGGACGCTGCGGTTCGGCGAGGTGGCCGCGGCGGCGGCGAAGCTGCCGGTGCCGGCGGAGGTGAGGCTGAAGACGCCGGCGCAGTGGACGATCATCGGCAGGTCGGTGAAGCGGCTCGACACGGTGCCGAAGGTGTCGGGCAAGCTGCAATACGCGCTCGACGTGGTGCTGCCGGGGATGCTGAACGCGGCGATCGCGCAGAGCCCGGTGTTTGGCGGCAGGCTGGTGAGCTTCGATGCCAAGGCGATCGCCGGGATGGCGGGCGTGCGGCACGTGCTGGCGCTGGGCGATAACGCGGTGGCGGTGGTGGCGGACAAGTTCTACCAGGCCAAGACGGCGCTGGCGAAGCTGCCGGTGGAGTGGGACGAGCGCGGCAATGGCGGGGTGGACAGCGCGGCGATTGCGCGGTTCCTGGCCGAGGGGCTGGCTGCGCCGACGGCGGGGGTTGGGCTGAAGCAGGGGGATGCGGCGCGGGCCATCGGGGGGGCGGCGCGCAAAGTGGAGGCCGTGTATGGCACGCCGTTCCTGGCGCATGCCACGATGGAGCCGATGAATTGCACCGCCTTGTTCACCGGCGATGCGGTCGAGGTGTGGGCGGCGACGCAAAATGGCGAGGGGACGCTGGCGGCGGCCTCGGAGGCGGCGGGGGTGCCGCTGTCAAAGGTGAAGGTGCGCAAGACGACGCTCGGCGGCGGGTTCGGCCGGCGGGGCAACCAGGATTACACGCGCTATGCGGTGCTGCTCGCCAAGCAGGTACCGGGCGTGCCGGTGAAGCTGATCTGGACGCGCGAGGAGGACACGCAGCACGATTTCTACCGGCCGATCACCCAGTGCCGGTTGACGGCGGGGCTGGATGCCGGGGGGACTCTTGCGGGTTTTCACATGCGGATTTCCGGCCAGTCGATCATGGCGTTCGCCTCGCCGGCGACGCTGGAGAACGGGGTTGATCCGCGGATGTTCCAGAGCGCGAACGCCGAGGAGTTCGGCTATCACGCGATCCCGGACCTGCTGATCGAGCATGCGATGCGCAATACGCATGTGCCGGTGGGGCCGTGGCGGGGGGTGAACACCAACCAGAACGCCATTTATATCGAGTGCTTCATCGATGAGCTGGCGCATGCGGCGGGGAAGGACCCGGTGGCGTTCCGCCGGCCGCTGCTGGCGAAGAACCCGAAGAACCTGGCGGTGCTGGAGGCGGTGGCGGCCAAGGCGGGCTGGGGCAGCGCGCTGCCGCCGGGCGTGTTCCGCGGGATTGCGCAGAACCATGGCTACGGCAGCTATGTCGCCTGCGTCGCCGAGGTGTCGGTTTCGGCCAAGGGGGAGCTGAAGATCCATCGGCTGGTGGCCGGCACCAACCCGGGCCACGCGGTGAACCCGCAGCTGATCGACGCGCAGGTGGACGGCTCCTTCGCCTATGGGCTGTCCGCGCTGCTCTACAGTGAGATCACCATCGCCAAGGGGCGGGTCGCCGAGGGGAATTTCGACACCTATCAGGTCGCCCGCATGGCGGACATGCCAAAGGTGGAGACCGTGGTGGTGCCGACCGGGGATTTCTGGGGCGGGGTGGGCGAGCCGACCATCGCGGTGGCGGCGCCGGCGGTGCTGAATTCGATTTTCGCGGCGACGGGGAAGCGGATCCGCCATCTGCCGATTGGGGACCAGGATCTGCGGCCGGCCTGAGCCTCGCTGGCTTTGCGTTGACCGGCGCGGGGGTGCGGCGTAAGGAAACGCAGGCTTGATCGGTCGGTTTGGGGAGTTGGCTGGGATGACGGATACCCGCGAGGCGCTGATGGTGGCGCGCACGTCGGATGGGCGGACGGTGCGGCGGCCGCTGTCGCCGCATTTGCAGGTCTACCGGCCGCAGATCACCTCGACGATGTCGATTTTCCACCGCATCACCGGCGTGGCGCTGGCGGCGGGCGCGTTGCTGCTGGTGTGGTTCCTGGTGGCCGCCGCGACGTCGGACGCTGCGTTCGGGCGGGTGGCGTGGTTCATCGGCTCGCCGGTCGGGTATTTGCTGCTGTTCGGCTGGACGGTGGCGCTGTGGTACCATTTCTGCAACGGCATCCGGCATTTGTTCTGGGATTTCGGCAAGGGCTTCGAGCTGCCGCAGGTGCACGCGAGCGGCAAGGCGGTGTTCGCGGCCACTGCGGTGCTGACGGTCCTGACTTGGATCGTCATCTTGGCGGCGCGGTAAGGAGGATTTCGGGATGAGCGAGAAGGCAAGCCCGGCGATCATGCGCTCCATGCTGGGGCGCGCGCGCGGCCTGGGGTCGGCGAAATCGGGGACTGGTCATTGGTGGGCGCAGCGGGTGACGGCGTTCGCGCTGCTGCCGCTGGTGCTGTGGTTCGTCTGCGCGGCGATCCGGCTGGCCGGCGCGATGCGGGCGGATGTGGCGCATTGGGCGGCCGATCCGCTGGTGGCCACGCTGCTGGTGAGTTTGGTGCTGGCGATGTTTCATCACATGCGGCTGGGTTTGCAGGTGGTGATCGAGGACTACATACACGCCGAGAGGCCGCGCCTGGCGTGGCTGCTGGTGATGCAGGGGGTGACCGGGCTGCTCGGCCTCGCCGCCATCATCGCCATCCTGAAACTGGCCTTTACCGGCTGAACGCGCGTGGACATGAACCGATGAACGCTGTGACGAAACCCTCCCTCGGCGCCTACAACATCATCGACCACACGTATGACGTGGTGGTGGTCGGCGCCGGCGGGGCCGGGCTGCGCGCGACGCTTGGCATGGGCGCCGCCGGACTGAAAACCGCCTGCATCACCAAGGTGTTCCCCACCCGCAGCCACACCGTGGCCGCCCAGGGCGGCATCGGCGCCGCGCTCGGCAACATGGGCGAGGATGACTGGCGCTGGCACATGTACGACACCGTCAAGGGGTCGGACTGGCTGGGTGACCAGGATGCCATCGAGTACATGTGCCGCGAGGCGATCCCGGCGGTTTATGAGCTCGAGCATTTCGG
>CAIWAJ010000132.1:0-6951 GCA_903910565.1 uncultured Rhodospirillales bacterium | reverse complement strand
ATCGCCTGAAGCATGTCGAACGCCTCGGCGCCGCGGACCTCGCCGATGATCACACGGTCGGGCCGCATGCGCAGCGCGTTGCGCACGAGGTCACGCTGGTTGATTTCGCCCTTGCCCTCGAGGTTGGAGGGGCGGGTTTCCAGGCGCACCACGTGGGGCTGCTGGAGCTGCAGCTCGGCGGCGTCCTCGATGGTGACGATACGCTCGCCGTTGTCGATCAGCCGGCTCATCGCGTTCAGCAGAGTGGTCTTCCCCGAGCCGGTGCCGCCGGAGATGATCACGTTGAGGCGAATCTGGGCGCAGATCTCGAGAACGCGCTGGACCGGCTTGGTCATGGCGCCGAATTCAACCAATTTGTTGAAGTCGATGGTTTTCTTGCCGAATTTGCGGATCGACACATAGGGGCCGTCGAGCGCCAGCGGGGGGAGCACGATGTTGACGCGGCTGCCGTCCTTGAGGCGGGCGTCGACCATCGGGCTCGATTCATCGACGCGCCGGCCCACCGCGGCGGCGATGCGCTGGCAGACGTTGATGAGGTGCGCGGTGTCGCGGAACCGAATCGGGGCGATGTAGACCTTGCCGCGCCGCTCGACGAACGTCGTATTGGGGCCGTTGACCATGATATCGTTGATGGTCTCGTCCTCGAGCAGCGGCTCGAGCGGTCCGAGGCCAAGCATGTCGTCGACCAGGTCAGAGGCAATCTGGCGCTGCTCGCGGGCGTTGAGCTGGATGCGCCGATCGTTGGCGATCTCGGAGATCAGCAGTTCCACCTGCGGCACCAGAACGTCGGGCGGCAACGTGGAAATCGCCGACGGATCGAGCTTGGCGAGGCAGGCCGCACGCAAATCGGTGATGATGGAATCATGCGACCGCACGCCGGGATCGAGCTGCGGCTCGGGGGCCGGCGGCGGGGCCAGCGGCGGCGGCGGTGCCTCCGACATGGCATTGGAGGCTTGGCCGCGCCGTCCGAAGGTGGGGGTCGTGATCCGCATGTCAGCGCCTCAGCAAGCGGCGCAGCAAGCTGGCGCGCGGCGGCGCGGACGCCTCCACGGCCGTGTTGCCGGCATCGAGCAGACGGACGAAGGCGGTTAGCCGGGCGATCTCGACGATGCCCTTGCGGAAGCCGTTGCGGTTCTTGGTCACCGCCTCGCCAAGGGTGGCAGCGAGCTCGGCGACGCGGGGGATATCGGGGATGACCACGTCCACCTTGGTCTTGAGCGCTTCCTCGATTTTCTTGCGGCTTAGGCCGCCGGGCTGGCCGAGACGGTTGAGCACGATGACCGGGCGGCGGATCTGGGCCGGGCCGGCGGGCAGCGCGAGGAAGCGCAGCGCGTCCCGCACCGAGGCGAGCGTCGGCTCCATCACCAGCACGCGCTGATGGGCGATATCCAGCAGATCGCGGAACAGCGGCTGCGGGCGGAACGGCACGTCGCAGACGACGAAGTTGTAGCGACGGTTGAGCGCGCTGATCAGGGCTTCCGCGGCGTGCGGCGCGTAGTCCGGCTGGTCGGCCAGGCGCACCTCGCCGGCGAGCACATGCAGGCGGCCGGCAACCGGTTGCGCGGCACGCTCGACGAACAGCTCATCGACGCGGTCGGGATTTTCCAGCGCCATGCGAAGGCCGGGGCCGGCGGGGCTGTCGAGCAACATCGCCGCGGTGCCGAGATGCAGATCCGGATCGAACATCACGGTGTGGCGATCGGCGACGATGCCGAAGTGATGCGCGAGGTTGACCGCGACGGTGGTGGCGCCGACGCCGCCGCGCACGCCGGTGACGGCGACAACGCGGCCGCCCTGTCCGGTCTCGAGCACCGGCGCCTTGCCGACGATGAGCGGGGCGAAATGCCGGCCGATCGTATCGCGCGACACCGGCTTGGTGAGGTATTCAAGGGCGCCGAGCCCGCGGGTCACTTCGCGATAGAAATCGAGATTGTTGATTTCGCCGAGGACCAGCACCCGCACATCGGGCTCGGTGACCAGCGAAAGGTCGTGCAGCTGCGACAGCGGCTGGTCGACGCCGGCGACGTCGACGATCAGCACGCGCGGAGTGGCGGATTTGCGCAGTGCGTTGATCGCCGCCTTGATGCCGCCGCGACGGATGTCGATGTCGCCGAACGCGACCTCGCTAAGGCCTTCGCGCAGGGCCACTTCGGTGGCGCCGTCCTCGACGAAGGCGATCAGGCCGGGCCTGTCATGCCGCCCGGAGCTGGCGCCGGGGTCGCCGGCTTTGCGCTGAAGCGTAAGGGTATCGCCGTCGGCCATTAGGAACCTCCCCCGCCGGCTGCCGCCGCCGGCGCGCCGCCGGCGCCGCCCGAGGCGCTCGCGGACGGGAGCGGTTTCACCTTGTCTTTGTACATGCGCTCGATGGCGGCAACCGCGCTGGTGGCGTCGATCTCATCGGTGCCGCGGCCCTTTACGAGATCGGCGGCATGGGCGACCTGGAGTTCGAAGTTGAGGTCGTTTGCCCCCATCGGCCGCCAGACGCCAGGTCGCTGGTAGGGATCGACCATCGCGCAGCCTGCCAGCAGGCCGAGGGTGAGGGTGGTGAGCGCCAGGCGCGTGGCGCTGCGAGAACCGAAGGTGCTCATTCGACGACAAATCCTGCTTGACCGGGGAGACGTTGGGCGAGGCGGGGCGAGGTGCCGATGCCGACCTGGCGGAGCAGCAGCAGGCGCTCGAGGTCCGTCGGCAGCCGGATGCCGTCGGTGGGCGCGCGCAAGGCGGTCGGGTCGCTCACCGGGCGCGAAATGTAGGGGGTGACGATGATCACCAGCTCGGTTTCATTGCGCACGAAGCTGTCGGAGCGGAACAGCGTGCCGAGGATCGGCAGCTCGCCGATGCCAGGCAGCGCGTTGACGGACTGGTTGGTGTTGTCCATCAGGAGGCCGGCCATGGCGAAGCTCTGACCGCTACCAAGCTCGATGGTGGTCTCGGCGCGACGGACGGACAGCGCCGGGATGGTGACGGAGTTGGCGCCGATACCCATCTGGACGGAGCCCTGGGAGGTCAATTGGCTGACCTCCGGGCGGACCTTGAGGCGGATCCGCTCGCCGCTCATCACCGTCGGGACGAACGCCAGCGCCACGCCGTACTGCTTGAACTCGACGGTCAAGGTGCCGCCGTTCTGGCCGATCGGCACCGGGAATTCGCCGCCGACCAGGAAGCTTGCCGCCTCGCCGCTCATCGCCGTGAGGTTGGGCTCGGCCAGCACGCGGATCAGGTTGTCGTTGGCCAGCGCATCGATCAGGCCGTTGATGCCGTTGCCTTTGCCGTCGGTGTAGTTGCCTGAGAGGGTGGAGGCAGTGCCGGAAGCGGCGGCGGCGGCGATCAGGTTGCCAGTGGTGAAGCCGAGGCCGAGCTTGCCGACATTGCCAATCGACTGCCAGTTGATGCCCATCGCGCGCGTGACGTTGCGCGACATCTCGGCGATGCGGACACGCAGGCCGACCTGGGTGTCGGCTGCGATGCGGAGCTGGTTGTCGACCGTCTGCCCCTCGGGTGCGAAGGCCTGCGCGGTTGCGCCCGCAATGTGTGCTTCCATGGGGTTGGGCGCCTTGCCCCCGATTACTACGCGGCGGGGCTGCGGCTCAACCCGCGCGCTGACCTTTGGCGTGGCCCGGGTGATCGCCTGGACTGCCTCGTTGGCCGCGGTCGCTGAGGGGCGCACAGTGATCTCGATCTGGCGAACGGTCGCGCCATTGGTGTCCAACGCAGCGACGGTCGTGCGACCGGCCGCGATGCCGAAGACGAACAGGCTGGTGGGGCTTGCCGGGCGGACCTCGACGACCTTGGGATCGGAGACGAACACGTTGGCGACCGGGGAGGGCAGGGAGATCACCCGCCCCACGCCGGCCTCGACGATGATGGTCGACTGGTTGGCCGCGACCGAGGGCGCCATTGAAGGCACGGAAGCTGCGGGGGCAACCGGGGGCACCGGCGGGGCGGCACCGGCGGCGGCGGCGAACCCCAGGCTCATGATCGCCAGGGCGGCGACCCTGAGGGCGGCGGATCCGGGCGCGGAGCCAGGGAGGGAGGGGGAGGTGATCATTAGAACTTGTACTCCTGGCCATCGCCGTTGCCGCGGTAGACGCGCACGACGCTTGGAAGGTTCTTCACCACCGTGTCGCTGGTCAGCGCGGGGGAGACATCGCCGGCCCAGGTGATGGCGGCGCGGGCGGGGCCGGTCGGCGCGGCGCCGCCCGGCGTGTCATTGCGTACTTCGGCGCCTGGGTCGTTGATCGACTGGGCGGCTCGGACGACCAGCGACAGGCGGCCAAGGCGGGAGGCGACCGAGATACGCTCGGACTGCGGGCCAGTGACTTCGAGGGTCACGGTGGTGGCCTGCTTGGCCTCGTTGGACCCGGGCGCGGCGCCCTGCACAAGCTGCTGGTCGATGGCGATGACGCGGACGTTGGACAGCACCGTCTCGGCGGCGATGCGCCGGCCAACCGGCCGCGAAGGGTCGTCCATCTGGTGTGTGAGCAGCACGTCGATCCGATCGCCCGGCCAGATCAGGCCGGCCGAACCGGTGATGGCGTCGACACCGATGGTCACTGCGCGCATCCCGGAGCTGAGGACGGCGGCGAGGAAGCCGTGGTCGCCGGGGCGCAGCAGTTCTCGGCCCAGCAGCAGGTCGCCGGTCGGAACGCGGCGGCGGATCATGGCGCCGGCGAGCTGATGGCGGTTCGCCGAGGTGTCGAGCGACGCGCCATCGGGCACCTTGTCGTGCGGCACTTGAAGGGTGCCGATATCGTCGGGTTTGACCAGGCTGCCGGCCTGCAGGTCGCGCGAGGCGACCAGGATGGTATCCATCACCACCACCGGCGCCGCGGCGGCTTCTACCGGTTCCGGTGTCGGCGGCATCATGCTGATCCAGGCGACCGTGCCGAAGCCGAGCAGGCCGAGAGACATCATGACGAAAACGGTGATACGGAGCAGCATGATCGTTCAGCCTGAAAAAGTGACGAAAAGCGTGCCGGCGGCGATCGCCGACCCGTAGGGCAGCGGGGTGCCGCGGAGCAGGCGCCAGTGTTCGGCACGCAGCACGCGGGCGAGGAAGCTGCGCGGGCTCGCGTGGACGGCAAGCGACACCCGCTTGGCGATGAGCCGGGCGAGCAGGTAGACGACGGCGACCACGCCACCGGCCAGCGAGATCGCGACGAGAAGGTTGCCGACCAGGGCCGGCGAGACGAACACCGCCGCGGCGGTGAGGAGCTTTACGTCACCCCCGCCCATCCAGCCGCGCAGCCAGCAGGCGGTGCAAACGGCGAAGACGATGGAGCCGAGCATCACCGATGTGACGATCCGGCCGTCCATTGCATTCATCGCGAGGCCGAGCACGGCGAGGATGATGGAGGCGGAATTCGGAATGGTGCGCGCCGCGATATCGTGCAGCGCCGCGAAGACCAGCAACCCGGTGCCGGCCGCGAGCGGGACGAGATGACCAAGACGTGTCGCGAAATCGATGTCCACTGCGCTGTCCTTTGGTCGGTCCGCGGTCTCCCGCCCGGCGTTCCGTGCCCGAGGGCAAGCGGAGACGATGCGCGGTGACCCGTGCTGAAGGGGTCGTCCGGTTCTGATCGAATGGAATGGTCCGAGTGCGGAAGCGGTGCAGGGCGGCGGCCGAGCGTGTCGGCGGGAGCGTCTTGCGTTCCCATGGGAGCAAGGGATGCCCCGGTATCCAGCCAGTTCCTGTCAGCCCCAACCGTTTTGGTCGTTTTTTCTTCGTTAGGCGTCGTCTAGTCTTCGGAATGAAATAGCGTACCGAGCCGGGGATCGATGAGGCCCGCCGGAAGGCCAGCCCCATCGGGCGGCCCCGGCTCGATACGCTAGACCATTACATGCCGGTCGCCTTGGTCGACAGGGTCGTGCCGATCGAGGTGTAGGCGCTGGACAGGCTGTTGCCGAACGAGGTGGCGGCGGTGATCACGACGCCGCCGATGACGGCCGCGATCAGGCCATACTCGAGGGCGGTCACGCCGCGACGGTCACCGGACACCAGCTGGCGGAACTTCTTAACGAGAGCGAACATGGTATTCTCCTAATCTAGATCGAGGAAATCCGTTTCCCGGGGGCCGCCGAGGTTTCGGATGCCCTTTGGATTTCATCGGGCAAGCGGAGTTAAACGTCCCCGCTGTTAAGTCGGTGTTAAGGATCAAAAGAATTTGGAGTTCTTCGAAAAAACTTGGCCAGATCACCGCCGACGGCCCGATAACATGCTTTTTGGGGCCGCGGCAGTCCGGCGTCGGCGCTCCCATTGACCTCCTTGCCGCGCACCCCTAATTTGGTTTCGCTCCGCTGCGGCGGGCCCTCGTGATTTGTCCGGCCGGATTGCGGCGAGGTGAAACAAGCGCGCTAAAGAGGCCAGCGGGGAACCGTACGGAATGGGTCCGTCGCTCCGCTGATCTGATGGCCGGCCCAGCTATGAAGGGCCATGCTCATGACTTTGTTCAACCCCACATACCGTCCCGCCACGCTGCTGGTGCAAGGCGGCGTCGAGCGATCGCCGTTCGGTGAAACCGCCGAGGCGCTCTACCTCACATCGGGCTTCGTCTACGACAGCGCCGAACAGGCCGAGGCGACGTTCAAGAACGAGGTGCAGCACTATCAGTACTCGCGCTTCGGCAACCCGACCGTGTCGATGCTGGAGAACCGGCTCGCCTTGATCGAGGGGGCCGAGGCGTGCCGCGCCACCGCCACCGGCATGGCCGCAGTGCATTCGGCATTGCTCAGCCACCTCAAGACTGGTGACCGTGTGGTAGCCTCTCGGGCGCTGTTCGGCTCCTGCCACTGGATCGTCTCCACCCTGCTGCCGCGCTACGGGGTCAAGACAGAGTTCGTCGACGGCGCGGACATGGACCAGTGGCGCGCCGCGCTGGGCACCCCGGCCAACCTGGTGCTGCTCGAATCGCCCTCCAACCCGATGCTCGACATCGTCGACCTCAAGGCGGT
>CAIWAJ010000131.1:0-9246 GCA_903910565.1 uncultured Rhodospirillales bacterium | reverse complement strand
TTTAAAAAGTGGTACAAAGATGCTGGCTTGCCACTTCGTGCCCGACGAACACAGCGTCATCCGCGACAATCCGCCCGACCGCCGGGAGGACGGCCCGCTCTACCGCTTCACCACCACGCATCTCTATTCCTCCGGCTTCGGCGCGGTGGCGCTCGGCATCGCCCAGGGCGCGCTCGACGCCTTCCTGGCGCTCGCGCGCGACAAAACCCCGCAGGCCAGCGCCCGCATGCTGCGCGACAGCCACCACGTGCAGACCGCGATGGCGCTCGCCGCCGCCAAGCTGCACGCCGCCCGCGCCCTGCTGATCACCACCCTGGACGCAGCCTGGGACATGGCCACCGCCGGCCCGCTCGACGTCGACATGCGGATGCGCATCCGCCTGGCCGCCACCTTCGCCACCCACCAGGCCAAGGAAGTCGTTGATTTCGCCTATCACGAGGCCGGGGCCACCGCGATTTTCACCCCGCACGGACTCGAACGCCGGTTCCGCGACGTCAATACGGTGACGCAGCAGGTCCAGGCGCGTATGACGCATCTGGAAACCGTCGGCGCCCACCTCCTCGGGCTGTCGCCGCCATTGAGGTTCGTGTGATGACCCCAAGAGCGCTTGATTTTGAGCCACGTGGCCCGGAGCAGCAGGAAGGGAAGGAAAGCGCTTCTTTTTTGGAAAAAAGAAGCAAAAAACTTTTATTCCAATGGCATGTACCGCTCCCACCATCCCGGGAGGTACGCCAACGGAAACGATGTCAGGAAAAGTTTTTTTGGTTCTTTTTGTTCACAAAAAGAACACGCTTCCTCACCCCCGACTCCGCGCCGCAAGGCCGCCCCGCATGAGCACCTCGCCCCTCTGCGAATGCGGCAGCGGCCTGCGCGCCGTGCGCTGCTGCGCGCTCGACCCGGCGACGGTGCCGCCGGCCGATTCGACGCGCCATCTGGTGCCGCTGGTGGAGCGCGCCATCCAGGCCCATCGCGCCGGTGACATCGCCACCGCGGAGAGCCTGTGCCTCGATGTGCTGCAACTCGCGCCCGATCGGCCGGGCGCGCTCACCGTGCTGTACGAAATCCGCAAATCCGCCGGCAATCACCGCGCCGCCGAGGCGCTGATCCGCCGCATCGTGCAATTCGACCCCAATAATTTCTGGGCCACCAATGAGCTGACCCTGGCGCTGCTCAACAAGGGCGACCTGGCCGAAGGCGAAATCCACGCCCGCAACGCCGTGCGCATCGCCCCCGAAAACCCGCAGTCGCACAACCTGATGGGCATGATCATGACCGAGGCGCAGCGCCCCGCTGTCGCCGAATACCACTATCGCCGCGTGCTCGAACTGGCGGGTAACCGAGACCCGATCCTGCTCGCCAACCTCGCCTGGTGCCTGAAGAACCAGGGCCGCATGGAGGAAAGCCGCGCGCTCTACGAGGAGAGCGTCGCCGCCGCGCCGGAAATCCGCCAGACGCTGCTGGGCTGGGCCCGCATGGAGGAGGCCGACCGCAAATTCGAGGCCGCGATGGACATCCTCGCGCGCCTGGAAAAAGTCACTCCTGACGATCCCAACATCGCCCTCACCCGCGCCATCGTGCTCGGCCGCATGCGCCGCTACGACGAGGCGATCGCGCTGCTCGACGGTCTCGCCGCCCGCGTCGAGGGAGGCCGGCTCGGGCCCAACGAGATGCTGGAAAAGGGCCGCCTGCTCGACCAGATGGGCCGCCACGACGAGGCCTTCGCCGCTTTCCTCGAAGGCAAGGCGCTCGCCCGCGAGCTGAGCGGCAACGCCTATCTCGACGAGCAGGCCAATCAGATGGTCGCCCGCCTGCGCGGCTTCTTCACCGCCGAGCGCCTGCGCATCCTGCCCCGCGCCACCACCCGGCGGGACGTGCCACAACCGGTGTTCATCCTCGGCTTCCCGCGCTCCGGCACCACGCTGGTGGAGCAGACGCTGACCGCCCACCCAAGCGTTGCCGCCGGCGATGAACTGCCGCTGATCCACGACATCACCGGCATCATGCCGCGCATGCTGGCGAGCCCCATGGCCTACCCCGAGGCGCTGGCCGAGCTATGGATGGGCGATCGGCGCGAAGGGCTCGACGATCTGCGCGACTACTACCTCCAGAAAGTCCGCCAGATGGGCGTGCTGCGCGAGGGGGCGGATTTCTTCACCGACAAAATGCCCCTCAACGAGACCCATCTCGGCCTCATCGCCATGCTGTTCCCCGAGGCGCCGCTGATCCACGTGATCCGCCACCCCCTCGACATCATGGTCTCCGCCATCTCCAACCACTTCACTCACGGGCTCTATTGCGCCACCGCGCTGGAGACCGCGGCGAGCCACTACGTGCGGGTGATGGACCTGGTGCAGCACTACCGCAGCCAGATGGCGCTGCGCTATCTGCCGCTGCGCTACGAGGACATGGTGGCGGACCAGGAGGGCAGCGTGCGCGCCATGCTCGATTTCGTCGGCCTCGAATTCGACCCGCGCTGCCTCAGCTTCCACGAAAACACCCGCTACGCCCGCACCGCCAGCTACGCCCAGGTGACGGAGCGGCTCTATGACCGCTCGAAATTCCGCTACCGCCACTACCTCCGCCACCTCGAACCGGTGATCCCGATCCTGCGGCCGATCATCGAGCGGCTCGGCTACGACGTGGACGACATATGATGGAGGCGGCCGCGCCGGGTACCACCCCGGCGGCGATCCAGGTGCCGATCCCGCTCGGCGAGGTCTTCGCCATCGCCAACGAGTTCGAACGCGCCGGGCGGCTGGAAGAGGCGGAGCGGCTCACCCGCCACGCCATGGCGGCCGCTCCAGAGCACCCCGACGTGCAGCACCTCGCCGGCATCCTCGCCTTCCGCCGCAAGCAAACTGGCGAGGCGCTGGCGCTGATGCAACGCGCCCTGGCGCTCGCCCCCGACACCCCCCTCTATCTGCGCAATATCTGCGAGCTCTACCGCACGCTCGGCCGGCTCGATGACGCCCTGGCCGCCGGCCGGCGGGCGGCGGAGCTGTCCCCGCAAGACCCGATGGCGCTGCACAACCTCGCCATCATCCACTACGAGCGCCTCGAGGTCGACGCGGCGCTCGACTGTGCCAACCGCGCCCTCGTGCTCGACCCCACCCTGCCCGGCGCCCATTTCGAACGCGCCGAGACCCTGCTGCTGAAAGGCGACCTGGCCGAAGGTTGGGAAGAATATGAGTGGCGCTACCGCATCGCCGGCGCGCCCCAACTCATGCCCCCCACCGACAAACCGCAATGGGACGGCGCCGCCCTGCCACAGGACACGCTGCTACTGATCGCCGACCAGGGCTTCGGCGACGTCATCCAGTTCGCCCGCTACATCCCCTGGGTGCGGGAACGCGCGCCCAACATCGTCATCGCCGGCAGCGTCGAGGTCGCCCCACTCCTGCGCCAGATCGCCCCCGATGCCCTGATTTTCCAGAGCTGGGCGGATTGCCCGCCCTACGCCGCCTTCTGCCCGCTCTCCGGCCTGCCGCGCCTGCACGGCACCCGGGTGGAAACCATCCCCGCCCCGGTGCCCTATCTCCACGCCGACCCCGCACGCGTCGCCCACTGGCGCACACGCCTGGACCAGCTCGCCCCCGCCGGCTACCGGCGCATCGCCGTCGTCTGGGCCGGCCGCCCCACCCACAACAACGACCGCAACCGCTCGGCCAAACTCGCCGATTTCCTGCCGCTGGCGGCACTGCCCAGCACCGCCCTGGTCTCCCTCCAGAAAGGCGACGCCGCCGCCCAGGCCGGCACCTTCTTCGGCCGCGCCCCCCTCCTCAACCTCGGTGCGGAAATCACCGATTTCGCCGACACCATGGCGATCCTCGACTGCGTCGACCTGCTGGTGAGCGTCGATACGTCAGTCGTCCACCTCGCCGGCGCCATGGGCCGCCCCGCCTGGGTCCTGCTGCCCCGCGCGCCCGACTGGCGCTGGTTGATGGAGCGCGGCGACACGCCGTGGTACCCAAGCCTGCGCCTGTTCCGCCAGGACACGAGCCGCCGCTTCCGCCCGCTGATCGAGCAGGCGGCGGCGCGGATAAGGGAAGGAAGCGCTTCTTTTTGAAAAAAGAAGCAAAAACTTTCTATCCATTTGGTTCACTGCTGGCCGGGCACACTCCACAGCCAACGGATAAAAGTTTTTTGGTTCTTTTTTTCAAAAAAGAACCCCTTCCTTCCTTTGCCCGGCCGCGCTGCGTGCCTAAACTGCGGCCTGAAGGGGACAACAGTTGAAATTCTCGCTCCGCACCTTGTTCACCCAAGGCCTCACCGGCCACGCCGGCTGGGGCCCGCAATGGCGCTCGCCCGAGCCCAAGCGATCCTATGACGTCATCATCATCGGCGCCGGCGGCCATGGCCTGGCCACCGCCTACTACCTCGCCGCCGAACACGGCGTGCACAATGTGGCGGTGCTGGAGAAGGGCTGGCTCGGCGGCGGCAACACCGGGCGCAACACCACCATCATCCGCTCCAACTACCTGTGGGACGAATCGGCCGCGATCTACGAGCACGCCGTCAAGCTGTGGGAAGGCCTGTCCCAGGAGCTCAACTACAACGTCATGTATTCCCCGCGCGGCGTGATGATGCTGGCGCATGGCGTCCACGACGAGCAGGTCTTCAAGCGCCACGTCCACGCCAACCGCCTCAACGGCATCGACAATGAGTGGCTCACCCCCGAGCAGGCCAAGGAGGTCTGCCCCCCGCTCAACATCTCCCGCAACGTCCGCTACCCCATCACCGGCGCCGCCCTGCAACGCCGCGGCGGCACCGCCCGGCATGACGCGGTGGCCTGGGGCTATGCCCGCGGCGCCTCGGCCCGCGGCGTCGACATCATCCAGAACTGCGAAGTCACCGCCATCACCCGGGACGCCACCGGCGCCGTCTCCGGCGTCGAAACCACGCGCGGCCGCATCGGCGCCAAACGCATCGGCGTCGTCGCCGCCGGCCACACCTCGGTGCTGATGGGCATGGCCGGCGTGCGCATGCCGCTCGAAAGCTACCCCCTGCAGGCCCTCGTCAGCGAGCCCGTCAAGCCCGTCTTCCCCTGCGTGGTGATGTCCAACACCATCCACGCCTACATCTCCCAGTCCGACAAGGGCGAGCTGGTGATCGGCGCCGGCACCGACGCCTACACCTCCTACAGCCAGGCCGGCGGGCTCCACATCGCCTCCCATACGCTCGACGCCATCTGCGAGATGTTCCCGATGTTCCGCCGCATGCGCATGCTCCGCAACTGGGGCGGCATCGTCGACGTCACGCCCGACCGCTCGCCCATCATCGGCAAAACCCCTGTCCCCGGCCTGTTCGTCAATTGCGGCTGGGGCACCGGCGGCTTCAAGGCCACCCCCGGCTCCGGCCACGTCTTCGCCGCCACCATCGCGCAAGGCGAACCGCACCCCATCGCCGCCCCCTTCAGCCTCGAACGCTTCACCACCGGCCGCCTCATCGACGAAGCGGCCGCCGCCGCCGTCGCTCATTAGGGGGCCCACTGATGCTCATCATCCCCTGCCCCCATTGCGGCCCCCGCCCGGAAAACGAATTCCGCTATTCCGGCGAGGCCCACATCGCCCGCCCCGCCGACCCCGATGCGATGACCGACGCCGAATGGGCCGATTTCCTCTACATGCGCTCCAACCCCAAAGGCCGCCATGCCGAACGCTGGCGCCACCTCCACGGCTGCGGCCGCTTCTTCAACTGCATCCGCGACACCGTGACCGACCGCATCGAACGCACCTATCCCGCGGGTACCAGCCCATGAGCTTCCGCGCCAAAACCGGCGGCCGCATCGACCGCGCCCGCGTGCTGAACTTCACCTTCGACGGCCGCCCCTACACCGGCCACCCCGGCGACACGCTCGCCTCCGCCCTGCTCGCCAACGGCGTCCACCTCATGGGCCGCTCCTTCAAATACCACCGTCCCCGCGGCGTCCTCGCCGCCGGCATCGAGGAGCCCAACGCCCTCGTCCACGTCGATCGTGGCGGCGGCCGCGACGCGCCCAACCTGCGCGCCACCCAGATCGAACTCTACGAAGGCCTCACCGCCCGCAGCCAGAACCGCGCCCCCTCGCTGGCCTTCGATCTCGGCGCCGCCGCCGGCCTGCTCTCCCGCTTCCTCCCCGCCGGCTTCTACTACAAGACCTTCATGTGGCCGGCGTCCCACTGGAAACGCCTCTACGAACCCGCCATCCGCGCCGCCGCCGGCCTCGGCCGCGCGCCCACCGCGCCGGACCCCGACCGCTACCTCCACCGCTACGCCCATTGTGACGTGCTGATCATCGGCGCCGGCCCCGCCGGCCTCGCCGCCGCCAGCGCCGCCGCCGCCACCGGCCAGCGCGTCATCATCTGCGACGAACAGCCCGAACTCGGCGGCAGCCTGCGCGACGAACCCGCCGCCACCATCGCCGGCCAATCCGCCCCCGCCTGGCTCGCCGCCACCATCACCGGCCTCGCCAGCCGCGGCAACGTCACCATCCTCACCCGCGCCACCGCCTTCGGCTGGTATCCCGACAATCTCATCGGCATCGCCGAGCGCGTCACCGACCACCTCGCCACCCCCGACCCCGCCCTGCCGCGCGAGCGCCTCTGGCAGGTCCGCGCGGCGGAAGTCGTCATCGCCACCGGCGCCCATGAGCGCCCCCTGGTCTTCCCCGACAATGACCGCCCGGGCATCCTGCTCGCCGGCGCCGCCCGCGCCTTCCTCCACCGCCACGGCGTGCTCCCCGGCCACCGCGCCGTCATCGCCACCGCCTGCGACAGCGCCTACGCCGCCGCGCTCGATCTCCACGCGGCCGGCGTCACCATCGCCGCCATCGCCGATCTCCGCCCCAACCCCGCCGGCCCCGCCATCGCCGCCGCCCGCGCCGCCGGCATCTCCGTCCGCACTGCCTGCGCCATCACCGGCAGCACCGGCCGCCTGCGCGTCACCGGCGCCCTGCTCGGCACCGACTGGGTCGCCTGCGACACCATCCTGATGTCCGCGGGCTGGACGCCGATCCTGCATCTCCACTCGCAATCCCGCGGCAAACTGCGCTTCGACGCCGCCACCGCCAGCTTCCTGCCCACCCCCCATCCCGGCCAACGCTCCGTCGGCGCCTGCGCCGGCGCGTTCGACCTCGCCTCCATTCTCGGCGCCCCCGTCTCCGGCGCCATCACCCCCAACGGCACCCATACCGGCCTCGTCCCCGGCGCCCGCGCGACAGGCGCCTTCGTCGATTTCCAGAACGACGTCACCGCCAAAGACCTCGGCCTCGCCACCCAGGAAGGCTTCCGCTCCATCGAGCACGTCAAGCGCTACACCACGACGGGCATGGCGACCGACCAGGGCAAGACCTCCAACCTCAACGCGCTGTCCATCGTCGCCGGCCATCTCGGCACCACCATCCCCGACGTCGGCCTCACCACCTTCCGCCCGCCCTACTCCCCCGTCACCTTCGGCACCATCGCCGGCACCTCCCGCGGCGACCTGTTCGACCCCGAGCGCCGCGCCCCCATGCATGACCAGGCCGCCGCCCTCGGCGCCGTCTTCGAGGACGTCGGCCAATGGAAGCGCGCCTGGTATTTCCCCCGCCCCGGCGAACCCATGCACGACGCCGTCGCCCGCGAATGCCAGGCCGTCCGCACCGCCGTCGGCCTGTTCGACGCCTCCACCCTCGGCAAGATCGAAGTCGTCGGCCCCGATGCCGCCGAATTCCTCAACCGCCTCTACACCAACGCCTGGTCCAAGCTCGGCGTCGGCCGCTGCCGCTACGGGCTGATGCTGAGCGAGGCCGGCTTCGTGATGGATGATGGCGTGGTCGGCCGCCTCGCCGCAGACCGCTTCCATGTCACCACCACCACCGGCGGCGCCGCCCGCGTGCTCAACCACATGGAAGACTACCTCCAGACCGAATTCCCCGACCTCCGGGTCTGGCTCACCTCCACCACCGAACAATGGGCCGTCATCGCCGTGCAAGGGCCGAACGCCCGCCAGCTCATCGCCCCCCTCGTCGAAGGTATCGACCTCTCACCCCAAGCCTTCCCCCATATGAGCATCCGCGAAGGCACCATCTGCGGCGTCCCCACCCGCCTCTTCCGCGTCTCCTTCACCGGCGAGCTCGGCTTCGAAATCAACGTCCCCGCCGATTACGGCCCCGCCATCTGGGACGCCCTGATGGCGCAAGGCGCCCCCACGCCCTACGGCACCGAGGCCATGCACGTGCTGCGCGCCGAAAAAGGCTTCGTCATCGTCGGCCAGGAAACCGACGGCACCGTCACCCCCGACGATCTCGGCCTGTCCGGCATGATCGCCAAATCCAAGCCGGATTTCGTCGGCAAGCGCTCGCTGCGCCGCCCGGACATGCTCGTCCCCAACCGCAAGCAGCTCGTCGGCCTGTTCACCGAGAACCCGGCCGACCTGCTCGAGGAAGGCGCCCAGATCGTCGAAGACCCCGCCCAACCCATCCCCATGCGGATGATCGGCCACGTCACCTCCTCCTACGCCAGCGCGACGCTCGGCCGCTCCATCGCGCTCGCCCTGGTCGAAGCCGGCCGCGCCCGCCTCGGCACCACGCTCCACGTCCCCATGCCCGGCCGCACCATCGCCGTCCGCCTGGTCGAACCCATCTTCTACGACAAGCCGGGAGCCCGCCTCGATGGTTGACCGCATTTCCCCCCTGGCCGCTCTCGCCGCCGCCGCGCCCACCATCGCCGCCGCCCGCCTCGCCGCCCCGCCCCCCCTCGCCCGCGTCACCCTGCGCACCGCCGCCCCCCTCGCCCTCCCGATCGGCCAGCCCCTTAACCGCGCCCTCATCGCCGGCGACATCGCCTCCCTCCGCCTCGGCCCCGACGAATACCTCCTCCTCGCCCCCGACCTTGCCCCGATCCTCGCCGCCACCACCGGCCAACCCGCCGCCGCGGTCGACATCTCCCACCGCCAAACCGCCATCACCCTCACCGGCCCCCACGCCGCCGACGTGCTGAACGCCTTCTGCGCCCTTGACCTCGCCCTATCCGCCTTCCCCCCCGGCATGTGCACCCGCACCCTCCTCGCCAAGGCCGAAATCATCCTGTGGCGCACCGCTAGCGACGCCTTTCACATCGAGGTTGCGCGCTCTTTCGCGCCTTACGTGTGGCAGTGCCTTGAAGAAGGGCGTTTGGAGTTTGCATAGATAGGAAGGGAAGGCGTTCTTTTTGTGAACAAAAAGAACCAAAAGTACTTTTTGATCCGTTTGGCTGCGGAGCCTCCACCCCCTCCGTCATTGCGAACGAA
>CAIWAJ010000130.1:0-2067 GCA_903910565.1 uncultured Rhodospirillales bacterium | reverse complement strand
GTCACCATCATCGACCCGATGACCGTCGATATCGCGGTGAAGAACCCCGCCGAGCCCCTCCTCATCGACCTCACCGCCCCCTCTTTCGCCATCTATTCCAAGAAGATGGCCGTGGCCCAAGGTGCGGTCTCCGAACCCGGCGCCAATGACAGCGACAAAGCCACCGCCTGGCTCAACAGCAATTCCGCCGGCACCGGCCCCTATTACATGACGCGCTGGGAGCGCAATTCCGGCGTCGAACTCCGCCGCAACCCGAACTGGTGGGGCGGCAGCGCCCCCTTCGAGCGCATCGTCATCCGCCACATCGCCGATGGCGGCGCCCAGTTGCTCTCCGTCCGCAAGGGCGATATCGACATCGCCATGAACCTCTCCGCCGAACAGCTCGACAGCGTGGCCAGCGCCGACGTGAAGGTGATCCAGGGCGGCAGCACCGACACGCTCTACTTCATGATGACGTCCGACCCCGCCCTCAACCCCGCCCTCGCCAAACCCGAAGCCCGCCAGGCCGTCGCCGCCGCCATCGACTATGACGGCATCATCAAATCCCTCGTCGGCGGGTTCGCCGAGCGCCCGCCGGCCTTCCTGCCCAACGGCATCGCCGGCACCTCCGCCGCCCACACCAAGGATTTCGGCTTCCGCGAAGACCTCGCCAAGGCGAAACAGCTCCTCGCCGCGGCAGGCGCGTCTGGCGGCTTCGAATTCGAGCTCGGCTACCCCAACGCCGCCTATTTCAGCACCAACTACGCGCTGATGACCCAGAAGATCCAGGCCGATCTCGCCCGCGTCGGCATCAAGATGAACCTCCGCCCGATGGACAACGTCAACTGGCGCAGCCAGTTCAACGGCGGCAAGCTCCAAGCCACCATCGCGCCCTGGAACTCCCCCTCGCCCAACCCCTACCTCTGGACCGGCGCCTCCATCCAGCGCGTCGCCACCCGCATGCACTGGACGCCCACGCCCGAGCTGAAAGACCTCGTCGCCGCTGGCGCCGCCGAACTCGACACCACCAAGCAGGCCGCCATCCACGAAAAAGTCGCCCGAATTATCGTCGCCAACGCCAACTACGTCACCCTGATGCAGCCCATCTACCGCATCGCCATCCACAAAAACGTCACCGACGTGATGCTGACCCCCAACGTGTGGAAAATGGAACTCAGCAAGATCAAGCCGGCCGGTTAAGCAAGGAAGCGCTTCTTTTTGAAAAAAGAAGCAAAAACTTTTTATCCGCGTTCTTACCCCCCACCCGGCCTTCCGGGAGGGGGCCGGGGGGAGGGCGCTGCGGCGAGCATGACACTCACCACCCCCCGCCTCCTCCTCCGCCCCCACCGACCGGATGACCTCGAACCGGCCGCCGCCCTATGGGCCAACCCCGAGGTCACCCGCTTCATCGGCGGCCGCCCCTTCACGCCCGAGGAAGTCTGGGCCCGCCTGCTCCGCTACGCCGGCCACTGGTCCCTCCTTGGCTACGGCTACTGGGCCATTACCGATCGCACGACCGGAGAATTCCTCGGTGAGGCCGGTTTTGCCGACCATCGCCGCGCCCTTGATCCGCCGTTTGGCGCGCAACCCGAAATCGGCTGGGCGTTGGCGCCCTTGGCCTGGGGCAGGGGGCTTGCCCGCGAAGCCGTCACCGCGATCCTCGCCTGGGGCGACGCCCGCTTCACCGGACCGACGGTCTGCATGATCCAGCCCGCCAACACCCGCTCCAGCCGCATCGCCGAGCACTTCGGCTACCGCTGCTTCGCCGAAACCACCTATCACGCCAACCCGACGCGCCTGTACCGGCGCCCCCCAGCCCGCCCGGAGATCCCCGCATGACCGGCCATATCGACCCTACCCGCGAAAGCTTCGCCGTGTTCCGCGCCAAGGACCGGCCGGGCCCCATCCATATGCTGAACCTCGTGCGGTTCCGCGACCAGGCGGCCGACCCCGATGGGCGGGTGGCAACTGGTGCGGAGGCCTATGCCGCCTATGGGCGGGAGAGCGCCCCCGTCTTCGCCCGCCTCGGTGGCCGGATTGTGTGGCGTGGCGGGTTTGAGCACATGCTGATCGGGCCGGGGGAGGAGG
>CAIWAJ010000129.1:0-3176 GCA_903910565.1 uncultured Rhodospirillales bacterium | reverse complement strand
CGCTGCCGTCGATGCCGTCGGTGTCACCGGCGACGGCCCAGACGTTGGGGCGGCCTGCGAGGGCGATGGCGAGGGCGAGGAGGAATTCGGTGTTGCGGCCGCCTTTGCCGGTGGGGCCGGTGCCGATGGTGACGGTGGTTTCGCCGCCGGAGAGCAGGATGGCGGGAGCGGCGAGGGGCTGGCCGTGGGTGGCGATCGAGCGGGCGATGCCGGCCATGACGGTGCCCATTTCGCGGCTTTCGCCTTCGAGGGCGTCGCCGAGGATGAGGGGGGTGAGGCCGACGGCGCGGGCGCGGTCCGCGCAGGCGGCGAGTGCCATGGCGGGGGTGGCGATCATGCGGAATTCGGCGTTCGGGAGTTCGCCGGGCTTCGGGGTTTCGTCCGCGTCCTGCGCGAGGCGGGCGGCGACGGCGGGCGAGGGGGCGATGTCGTAGCGGGCGAGCAGCGCGCGGGCATCGGCGAAGGTGGTCGGGTCCGGCACGGTGGGGCCGGAGGCGATCACCGCGGGGTCATCGCCCGGCACGTCGGAGATCGCGAGGGTGACCACGCGGGCGGGCGCGGCGGCGGCGGCGAGGCGGCCGCCCTTGATGGCGCTGAGGTGTTTGCGCAGACAGTTCATCTCGCTGATCGTCGCCCCGCAGGCGAGCAGCGCGCGGTTCAGGGCCTGCTTGTCGGCGAAGGTGAGGCCGGGCGCCGGCAGCGCCATCAGCGCCGAGCCGCCGCCCGAGATCAACGCGATCACCAGGTCGTCCTTGCCCAGCCCCTGCACGGCGGCGAGCACGCGCCGGGCGCCCAGTTCGCTGTTGGCGTCGGGCACGGGGTGGCTGGCCTCGATCACCTCGATGCGCGACGTCGGCACCGCGTGGCCATAGCGGGTGACCACCACGCCGGAGAGCGCGACGTCGGGCCAGGCGGCTTCCAGCGCCGCGGCCATCACCGCGGCGGACTTGCCGGCGCCGACGACGACGCAGCGGCCGCGCGGCTTGTCGGGCAGATGGCGGGCGAGCATCACGCGGGGGTCGGCGGCCGCCACGGCGGCGTCGAAAATGCTCCGCAACGCCGCTCTTGCGCCTGTATCATCCCAGTCCATCGTCCGCCGTCTCCGCAATCGATTGCCGGAGTATGGCGGAGACGCGGTTACCGCGCCATGTATGTTGCCATGACAGGAGGATTGCCATGCCCGCACCCGAGCTAGACGAAAAGACCCGTACCGAGCTGGAGGCCGCCGCCTTCCGCAAGCTGGTCGCCCATTTGCGCGACCGGACGGACGTGCAGAACATCGACATGATGAATCTCGCCGGCTTCTGCCGCAACTGCCTCAGCCGCTGGTACCGCGAGGGCGCCGCCGAGCAGGGCCTCGCCATCGCCGACCCCGATGCCCGCGAGATCGTCTACGGCATGCCGTACAAGGAGTGGCAGGCGAAGTACCAGAAGGAGGCCTCGGCCGAGCAGAAGGCCGCCTTCGCCAAGGCCAATCCCGGCCACTGAGCCGGGGGGCGGGGAGGGCGGGAAAAAAAATGCAAGACGGAGAAAAATTCCTCTTGCTTAAGTTCTTTGTTTGTTCTATACCCTCGCCCATGAACGCATCCCCCACCCAATCAGAGCCGCATCTCGGCGCGCCGGCCCTCGCGGCCCGGTTCGCCGAGATGATCGTGCTATGGGTGGAGATGCTCCTGCGCGCGCTGCGTGACGCCGCGCAACGTGCTCCCGCCCCGGCGCCCGTTGCCGCCGAACCGGCGCCCCCCACCCCGTCCATCGCCACGGCTCCCCGCGCCCGTCGCCGGCGCCTGCCGTGGTTCCTGCGCATGCTGCGCGGGGAATCCGTGCATTTCCGCTTCACCCGCAGCGTCGCGCCCGAAGAATCATTGGCGCCCGACGAATCATTGGCGCCCGGCGAACCCGCGCCCCGCATGGCGCGCACGCTCGCCCGCCCCGCTTTTCGCCGCGTTACGGCTCCGCTCGCGCTGGCGTCGCGTCTCGCCGCTCCCATGGCACGCGCCCGCCCGCCGCCCCGACGAAAAACCGCCTGCCGGACGTGCCGCATCCGCACGTCCAGAATGTTACGATATCGTAATATACTCCCCCGCATTGACCGCGAACGCCGCTGCGCGTAAGCCCGCCGCCCGCCCTACGGAGACAAACCATGGCACGAGACGCGACCGACACCGCCGAAGCCCCCGCGGAAAGCGCCCAGTGGGGCAACATCTCGGCCGACCGCCTGCGCAGCCTGATCGAGCGCATCGAGCGCCTCGAGGAGGAGCGCAAGGCCCTGTCGAGCGACATCAAGGACATTTTCGCCGAGGCGAAGTCCGCCGGCTTCGACGTCAAGGTGATGCGCCAGCTCATCCGCATCCGCAAGCAGGAACCCGCCGAAGTCGAGGAGCAGGAAACCCTGCTCGACGTCTACCGCCGCGCCTTGGGCATGTAGCCACCCATCGCAACTCCTGCGTGGACGCCACACGCCCGCGCGCGCTAATCTCCGGCCGCGCCCGATCGGGCGCGGTCTCGTCCGAGGGGAATAACGGCGATGATGGACGCCCTGCTCAACAGCCAGTTCTGGTATCTCGGCTGGATGTTCCCAATTGTCGCGGTGATCACCGCGATAGCCGCGGTGATCATCGGCAAGCGTCAGTCACGCGAGTTTTTCCGCCAGACAGTCAAATGGACCGATCCCGAGGCCTACCGCGCGTCGGCAAAGGTCAAGCGCCGCACCGCGAAGCGTCTCGACCGCTGGGTCATCCTCTTCATCGGCCAAATCAACGAGGCCCGGTCACATCGCGACACGGCGCTTCTGGCCCGCAAGACCGCCGAGGAAGCAAGCACGGCGGGGAGTGCCAGTATTGCCGCCTCCGCCGCCCGTGCCGCGGCGGAGAAAGCCGCAGATGCCGCCCGCGGCGCGGCGACCACCCGCAAGGTTCTACCACCCCGCTACCTGCCGGAGAGCGAGCGCGGTTTCCCACTTCGCGCGCCGCTCAAGCCACCGGGCGGCAAACGCGCCAAGCCCACCGCCGGCGCCGAAACACAAGCGGCCGGCGCGCGGACTAAGCCGGCCCGGCACGACCTCGACCCCGCCAACATCACCACCTCGGCCACGCAATACGCCGCCGAAGCCGCCGAAGCCGCCGAAGCCGCCGAAGCCATCGCCGCCCGTTGGAAACAATCCCAGGCCGCCGAAT
>CAIWAJ010000128.1:0-1651 GCA_903910565.1 uncultured Rhodospirillales bacterium | reverse complement strand
GCCGCAGCCGGCGGGCTGACGCCGGGGCTGCTCGCCGCGATCGGCGACGCCGTGGCCGCCATGCACGCCCGCCTCGCTCCGGTCGAACGCGACCAGGTCGCCGGGCTGCACGCCATCGCCGCCGGCAACCGCGCCTCCGCCCTCTCCGCCGGCCTGCCCGAGCCCGCCATCACGCAATGGGCGGCGGCGATGACGCAGGCGCTCAACGATGCCGCCCCCTGGCTCGCCCAACGCGCCGCCGCCGGCTTCGTGCGGCGCATCCATGGCGACCTGCATCTCGGCAATCTCTGCCTGTGGCAAGGCCGCCCGGTGCCGTTCGACGCGCTGGAATTCGACGAGGACATGGCGACGTTCGACCTCGGCTACGACCTCGCCTTCCTCCTGATGGATCTCGACGTCCGGGCCAGCCGCGCCGCGGCCAACCGGGTGATGAACCGCTATTTCGCCCGCACCGGCGATATCGCCATGCTCCGGGGCATGAAGCCCTTCCTCTCCATGCGCGCCATGGTGCGCGCCCACGTCGAGACCCGGGCCGGACATGATGCTGCGGGGCAAGCCTATCTCGCCCGCGCACTCGATTACCTGCGCCCCACCGCCCCGGCGGCGCTCGCCATCGGTGGGCTGCAAGGCAGCGGCAAATCCACCGTCGCGCGTGCCCTCGCACCCGGTCTCGGCCCGGCCCCCGGCGCGGCGATCCTGCGCAGCGACGAAATCCGCAAATTCCTTGCTGGCGTGGCGCCCGAAGCCAAGTTACCGCTCGAAGCCTATACGCCGGAGGCCAGCCGCGCCGTGTTCGACCTGCTGGCAACGCAAATGCGCGAAGCCGTCGCGGCCGGCCACGCCGCGATTGCCGACGCCACCTTCATGAACCCCGCCCATCGCGCGCAAATACAGGCCGCCGCGATCGGCGCACCATTCCACGGCATCTGGCTGATGGCCGATCTCGCCGAGCTCGAATCCCGCATCGCCGCCCGTACCGGCGATGCCTCCGATGCCGGAGTGGACGTGCTACGCGACGCCGCGCGCCATGATCCCGGCCCCGGCGATTGGCACGGCGTGAAGGCCGGCGCGGCGGAGGACCCCGCGGGCGCCATCCGCTTGATTATGGGTGAAAACACGCCAATATGAACGGCATTGGATATTGCATGGCTGCCATGCTAAAGACGCCTTAACCAAGCAAAGGGAGACATTCCATGGCCATCCGCAAGCTGCTGCTGCCTCTGGCTGGAACCTCCGCCGGCGAGGCCGCGCTCTCGACCGCGCTCAAGGTCGCCCAGATCTGGAATGCCCATGTGCTCGCGCTGCATGTGCGCGTCGATAGCCGGGACGTCGCGCCGCTGGCCGGCGAGGGGCTGTCGGGCGCGATGATCGAGGAGATGATGTCGGCCACCGAGAAGGAAAGCGCCGATCGCGCCCAGGCCGTGCATGCGATGTTTGACCGCTTCGTCGCCCGCCACCAGGTCTCCCCCGCCGAGCCGCGCGCCGGCAGCACCCAGGCAAGCGCCAGCTTCGCCGCGGTGACCGGGCGCGAGGAGGATATCGTCGCCCAACAGGCCCGCCTCGCCGACCTCACCATCGTGCCCCACCCGCAATCCGAGGATGACGTTTCCTCGTCGGACGCGCTGCACGCCGTGCTGTTCGACAGCGGCCG
>CAIWAJ010000127.1:0-1985 GCA_903910565.1 uncultured Rhodospirillales bacterium | reverse complement strand
GGGCTTGGTCGGGCGGGGCTTTCTTGCGCGCTTGGGGCGGGGCGCGATGCAGGCGGGGGTGATGCCGAGCATGTGGCAGATGGGGCGCAGGAGGCGCTGGGCCTGGCTGTGCTGGGCGATGAAGGCGGCAGCCTCGGGGCGGGCGAAGAGCGCTTCGAGCGCGTAGCGGTGCGTGGCGGCGTGATGGCCGAGTTCGGCGACGACCCAATTTTTGCGGCTGGGGAAGCGGATTCGGGGGGTCTTGCGCGGGGTGGTGCTGGGCGCGCGTTTCGGGCGAGGGCGGGGCGGC
This sequence comes from uncultured Rhodospirillales bacterium, assembly GCA_903910565.1. Taxonomy (GTDB): domain Bacteria; phylum Pseudomonadota; class Alphaproteobacteria; order Acetobacterales; family Acetobacteraceae; genus CAIYPH01. The sequence continues at coordinate 1,696 of CAIWAJ010000127.1, read as the reverse complement.
AGGAGGGTGCCGGCTTCGTGGCGGGCGACCAGACGCTCGAAGCGGAGGAAGGTGCGCTGGAGGTAGGACTGGAAGGGGATGATGAGGTACGAGCGGCGGTCGCCCAGGGGGAAGTAGAACAGCCGGGCCAGCCCCAGAAGGAGGGCGCGCAACGCCGCCGCGAGTTTCGCGGGCGTGAGGGGCGCGGGGTCGGTCAGATCGACGTTCATAGATGTTGTATATAGTGTCGATCGAGTTAGGTCAAGGGCAAAATTCGGGATCGGACTATTTTTTTTGCGAGCCCCCGCGCGACCGTGGAAGTGGGCGCGGGGACATGTCGGGCCATGGCGGTGGAGGGCGGGGAGGGGTGGCGGGGGCGGGTTAGTTTGGCACGGGGACGCCGAGGGTTCGGGCGAGGGTGGCGAGGCTGTTCCAGGTGTCGGTTTGCATGGGGATGCCGTCGCGGCGGCGGGTTTCGCGGGTGCGGTGTTCCGCTTCGCCGGGGGCCAGCACCTCGGTGACGCCGGCGGCGGGGCGGGAGGATTTGACGTAGGCGGCGAAATCCTTGGCTTGGGCGATGAAGTCCCGGGCGCCGAAATGGGCGGGGTCCAGGTAGATGGAGAACATGCCGTTGCTGATGAGGCCGCGCTTGCCGCCGGGGACGGGGCCGGAGGCGCCGCCGCCGGTGAGGATGCCGCCGAGGATGTCGCACATGAAGGCCAGCGCGCTGCCTTTGTGTTCGCCGAAGGCGCGGATGGCGCCGTCGCCGTTTTTGGGGTCGCGCGGGCCGCCTTCGGTGAGGGGGCCGTAGAGGGTTGCGGGGTCGGTTGAGAGGTCTCCGGACGCGGTGATGAGGGCGCCGGCGGGGAGGGGTTTGCCGCCGCGGGAGGCGACGAGGACCTTGCCTTCGGCGACGAGGGAGGTGGCGAAATCGAGCAGGAGGTGGGGTTCGCCGGCGGCGCCGGGGGCGCAGACGCAGAAGGGGTTGGTGGAGAAGCGGCGATCGGTGCCGCCGAAGGGGGCGACGAGTTCGCCGTTTTCGACGTTGACGAAGTGGATGGAGACCAGGCCGGCCTCGGCGGCGCGTTCACCCCAGTCGCCGATGCGGCCGATGTGGCCGGATTTGCGGAGGGCGACGATGCACATGCCGGCGGATTTGGCTTTGGTGATGCCGAGATCGACGGCCTGGGGGCCGACGGTCTGGCCGAAGCCGTACTGGCCGTCGACGACGGCGTGGGTGGGGGATTGGGCGACGATGTCGATGGTGACGTCTTTGAAGACCCGGCCGTCCTGCACGTATTCGACGTAGCGGGGGGTGCGGATGACGCCGTGGGAATCGTGGCCGGTGAGGTTGGCGGAGACGAGGTGGTGGGCGATGCGGTCGGCCTCGGGGGAGGAGACGGTGGCGGCGCGGAAGATGTTGGCGACGAAGGGTTCGAGCGTGTCAACGGGGACGAGGCGATCGTTGGGGGCCATGGTAGTTTCCTTGGGGGCGTTTGCGGGGAGGGTAAACGCGGTGGCCGGGGGCTGCCAAGGAGGGGAGGGAGAGTGTTCTTTTTGTGAACAAAAAGAACCGAAAAAACTTTTGGCTCTATTCTCGTATTCTATGCGTAGGTCTGAATTGCGGCGTTGAGACATGCTCTTGGTGTTGGGTTGAGGCGGATGGTGGCGAGGTGGAACCACTTCAGGTAGCTGTCGAGGTATTTTGAGGCGACTC
>CAIWAJ010000126.1:0-1528 GCA_903910565.1 uncultured Rhodospirillales bacterium | reverse complement strand
GAGGTGCCCGAGGTAGGCGGCGATCTTTCGTTGAAAATCAACGTCTCCGACACCCGGTTTCAGGTCGCACCAGATGTTGTAGATGTTCATCGGTCATCTGCTCCGCAGGGTGCCGTTGGGGTCTCGGACGCCGCCGGTTTCAGGCAGATAGTCGGGACCGATGGGGATTTTGCCGTGGCCGCCGGGGATGTCCAGGACGTAGGTGGGCCAGGCGAGGCCGGTGACGCGGCCCCGCAGCGATTCCAGTAGCTTGCGGCCTTCTTCGATGGGGACATGGAAGCGCGCGGTGCCGGGGGCGGCGTCGAGCTGGTGCAGATAGTAGGGTTTTACCCGCGCGGCGAGCATGGCGCGGAAAAGAGATTCAAGGGCTTCCGTACTGTCGTTCACTCCGCGCAGCAGGACGGACTGGCCGAGCTGCGGGATGCCGCGGCGGCGGAGACGGTCCAGGGCGGCGCGGGCGGCGGGGGAGAATTCCCGGGCGTGGTTGGCGTGGACCGCCAGCCATAACGGCGTGTCGGTTTCCAGGGCGTCGGCGACCGCTTCCGTCACACGGTCAGGGTCGGCGACGGGGACGCGGGTGTGGATGCGTAGCGTCTGGATGTGCGGGATCGCGGACAGGCGGCGAAGAATGTCGGACAGCCGCCGAGCGGACAGCATCAGCGGGTCGCCGCCGGTCAGGATGACCTCGGTCACGGCGGGGTGTTCGGCGAACCAGGCGTAGGCAGCTTCCAGCTCGGCTTCCGTCAGAAGGCCGCCGGAGGGGCCGACATGCTCACGCCGGAAGCAGAACCGGCAATAAACCGGGCAAACCAGCAGCGGTTTCAGCAGCGCTCGGTCTTGGTAGCGGTGGACGACGCCTTTGACCGGCGACAAGGCGTCGTCGGCGATGGGGTCCAGGCTTTCATGCGGGGCGGTGATCAGTTCGGCAATGGAGGGGACGAACTGGCGGCCGATGGGGTCGTCGGCGGTTTCGATCAGGGCGCGGATGGCGGGGGTGATGGCGACGGCATAGCGGGCCTCGACCGCGGCGATAGCGTCGCGGTCGGCGGGGTCGATCAGGCCGGCGCCGGCCAGCGCGGCGGCGTCGCGCAACGTGGGGTAGGTAAGGGCGTCCATTAGCGGGTCGAGAAGATCGTGGTGCGATAGAGCTGCGATAGCGGCGCGACGAAATCGATGCTGGAGAGTGCCAGCCTATCCCCGGGACCGAGGATATGCGGTTCCTCCGGCCAGTTCCCGTCCGGGCGCCGGCGCAACAGTTCGGCCTCGATCCTTGTGCTGTGAACGACCAGTATTTCGCGAACGCTCGGAATGGTCGTGTAGGCCCAAACGTTGGCGCGCGTGGCTTTCGCGTTCGAGGGCGAGAGTATCTCCACCAGCAGGACAGGCTCCGGCAGCGCATGGCCATCGGACGGCGGGGCGCTAGTCACGCCAATGTCCGGCACACGGTAGTTCCGGCTGGCGCCCGTCTGGGGCACGATGCCCGGCTCCGTAATGGAACGGCACGGGCTGTCGCGCTCCATCAAATGGT
>CAIWAJ010000125.1:0-1678 GCA_903910565.1 uncultured Rhodospirillales bacterium | reverse complement strand
GCGCTCGAAACCTCGACCGAGTTGCGCGAAGGGGAGCTCGCCGCCCTGTTGTCGCGCGAGATTTCCGTGCTGATCCTCGCCGATCGCGTGGTGCCGGACGGGCCGGAGCGCGAGCTGCTGGCCAACTGGGTAGGCAAAGGCGGCACGCTGATCCGCTTCGCCGGCCCAAAAACCGCCGAGCGGCCCGATACGCTGCTGCCGGTGAAAATGCTCGAAGGCGACCGGCAACTGGGCGGCGCGATGTCCTGGAGCCAGCCGGCCGGGCTTGCCCCCTTCGCCCCCCCCTCGCCCTTCGCCGGGCTCACGGCGCCCGCCGAGGTCAGGATCACCCGCCAGGTGCTGGCCGCGCCGGGTATGCACCTGGCCGACGCCACCTGGGCGCGCCTCGCCGATGGCACCCCGCTGGTCACCCACGCCACCCGCGGTGCCGGGCAGGTCGTGCTGTTCCACATCACCGCCAACGCCGACTGGTCGGACCTGCCGCTCTCCGGCTTGTTCGTCGACATGCTGCGCCGGCTGGTCGAGCTCGCCAACGGCGTCACCGGCAGCGAGGAGGGCAGCACGCAGAAACTCGCCCCGGTGGAAACCCTGGATGGCTTCGGCCAGCCCGGCGCACCCTCCCCGGCGGCGGTGGCGATGACGGCGGCGGACCTGGCGCGCGCCGAAGCCGGGCCGCGCTCGCCCCCCGGCCTCTACGGCCCGGAGACATCGCGCCGCGTCCTAAACCTCGCCAACCGCATGGCGATGCCGGTGGCGGCCGCCCCCATCCCGGGCGCCACCGTCGAGCCGCTGGGCGGCATTCCGCCGGAACGCGGGCTGGCGCCATGGCTGATGGCGTTGGCGATCCTGCTGCTGGCGATCGACATGCTGGCATCGCTGCGCCTGCGCGGCCTGCTCGGCGCCACCGCGACGCTCGCCTTCCTCGTGCTGGCACCACTCGCCCAGGCCCAGGCCCCACAACTCTCGCCCGAGGAGAACCCGGCGCGCGGCACAAGGCTCGCCTATGTGCTGACCGGGGACGCGCAGGTCGACGACGTCACCCGCGCCGGGCTGATCGGCCTGTCCGACTACGTCAACCGCCGTACCGCCGCCTCGCTGGCCGAACCGGCCGCGGTGGAGCCCGGGCAGGACGACCTCTCGCTCTACCCCCTGCTCTACTGGCCCATCACCGCCGAAGCCCCGCCGCCAACCGGCCAGGCGGTCTCCGCGCTCAACCGGTTCATGGCCAATGGCGGCATCATCCTGATCGACACCCGCAACGGCGGCTCCGGCGAGGGCTTCGCCAACGGCACCGAGGCGGCCTTGCGCCGCATGGGCCAGGGCTTGGTGGTTCCAGCCCTCACCGAACTCACCCAGGCCCACGTTCTGGCCCGCTCCTTCTACCTCCTCAGCGAATTCCCCGGCCGCTTCAGCGGCGACGCCGTATGGGTCGCCAGCGACCAGGACCGCTCGAACGACGGCGTCTCCCCGGTGATCATCGGCGGGCACGACTGGGCCTCGGCCTGGGCGGTCGACGCGCAGGGCCGCCCCCCCTACGCCACCATCCCCGGCGGCGCGCGCCAGCGCGTGCTGGCCTACCGGTTCGGGGTCAATCTCGTGATGTATGCGCTGACCGGCAACTACAAGGGCGACCAGGTACACGTGCCGCAGATCCTGCAGAGGCTTGGTCAATGAGCGG
>CAIWAJ010000124.1:0-1679 GCA_903910565.1 uncultured Rhodospirillales bacterium | reverse complement strand
GTTCTCGATGCGGATGCCGTACTGGCCGGGCAGATAATAGCCGGGCTCGTTGGAGAGGATCATGCCCGGCGCGATGGGGATCGGGCGGGCGGCGCGGGAGATGCTGACCGGGCCTTCATGGACGGAGAGGTAGGAGCCGACGCCATGGCCGGTGCCGTGGTCGAAATCGATGCCCGCCTGCCACAGCGCGCTGCGGGCGAAGGCGTCGATATGGGCGCCGCCGACGCCGTGCGGGAAGACCAGGCTGGCGATGGCGATATGGCCCTTCAGCACGCGGGTGAAGCGGTCGCGCAGCGCCTCGGGGGGCGTGTCAGGCCCGGTCCAGACGGTGCGGGTGATGTCGGTGGTGCCATCGGCGTATTGCGCGCCGCTGTCGCAGAGATAGACCTCGTTGGCGCCGATCGGGCGGTTGGTCTCCTCCGTCACCCGGTAATGGATGATGGCGCCGTTCTCCCCGGCGCCGGAAATCGCGGGGAAGCTTTCGCCACGGAAATCGCGCTGCTCGGCGCGGAAGGCGAGGAGTTGGGCGGCCGCCGACATCTCGGTCTCCCGCCCGGCCGCGCTCTCCAGCCAGTGCAGGAACTGGCAGACCGCCACGGCATCGCGCGCATGGGCGTCGCGGCTGCCCTGCTGCTCCACCGGGTTTTTCTGCGCCTTGGGCAGCAGGCAGGGGTCCATCGCGTTGACCACCTCGGCCCCGGCGGCGCGCAGGCGCTGGGCGAACCAGGCGGGCGAGCCGGCGGCATCCACGCGGACGCGCTTGCCCTTGAGGCGGGCCAGAGCGCCGGGGAGCGCCGGGCGATCCTGCACCGAGACGGCGTTGCCGAGCCAATCCCGCGTCGCCGGGGGGATTTTGGCCGGCGCCATGAACAGCTCGCAGCCGGCATCGGCGTGGATCACCGCGAAGCCGAGCGCGATCGGGTTGAAGCAGACGTCGGAGCCCCGGATGTTGAGCAGCCAGGCGATGGAGGCGGGGTCGGTGATCACCGCGGCATCCTGCACGGCGGCGCGGAGGGCTGCGGCGATTTCCTCGCGCTTGGCCTCCGAGCTGCGGCCGGCGCGCGCGATGCTGTGCGGCAGGGCGGCGTCGAGCGGGGCGGGTGGGCGATCGGTCCAGACAATGTCGAGCGGGTTCGGGTCGGTGGCGACCATGGTGAGCCCGGCGTCGAGGTAGCGTTGCAGCCCCTCCTCGCCGATCAGCAGCGGATCATAGCCAATGCGTTTGCCGGCGGCGTGCTTGGCGAGCCAAATAGGGGGCGGGGTTTCGATGATGTGCTGGCGCTCCCACAGCGCCGCGTCGGTCTGGCTTGTGAGCTGCAGCACGTAGCGCCCGTCGGAGAACACCGCGGCGCGATCGGCCAGCACCACGGCGAGGCCAGCGCTGCCGGTGAAGCCGGTGAGCCAGGAGAGGCGCTCGGCGCAGTCCGGCACGTATTCGCCGAGATGCTCGTCGGCACGGGGCACGATGAAGCCGTCGAGCCCGATGCGGGCGAGCTCGGCGCGCAGATTGGCGAGGCGTTCGGCGTGCATGGGGCTCACTCCTTATCCGGGTTCAGATCGGTTAATGATTTCGTCATAACTAGGGCGCATATCATGCGTTCTGTGCATATCTGGCGGGGAAACTTCACGGGTAGAGCGCGCGCAAAATGCAGTATGTTGCACCGCATCAAAGCCGCGCG